>JALOBQ010000122.1 GCA_023228185.1 Candidatus Omnitrophota bacterium | reverse complement strand
TGAGTATTCCTGCGGCAATCCTGAGATCGCTGATCCTGCCGTTAGTGCAAGACCCAATCACTACCTGGTCGATTTTCACATCTTTTAGCGCGCTTACGGGCTTTACATTACTGGGTAAATGCGGGCAGGCAACCACTGGCTCAAGGCTCGTAACATCCCACTGATATACCTTCTCATAATTAGCGTCTTTATCAGAATAATAAAATTTCGGCTTACGTTTAAATCCGGCAACATATTTTTTGGTTATCGCGTCGGGCTCAATAATACCGGCTCGCGCGCCTGCTTCAATTGCCATATTGCTCATCGAAAACCGGCCGTCGATGCCTAATTTTCTAATCACCGGGCCGGAAAACTCCATTACTTTATAAAGAGCGCCGTCAACGCCGATCTTACCGATAGTAAATAAAATCAGGTCTTTTCCGCTGACCCACTTATTCAACTTGCCTTTATAAACAAATTTAACGCTAGGCGGAACTTTTAACCAGCATTTTCCGTCAATGTAAGCGCGCGCAAGATCCGTAGAACCGATGCCTGTGGAATAGGCGCCAAGTGCGCCATAAGTGCAAGTATGCGAATCCGCTCCGATAATCATATCGCCCGGAAGCACTAAACCTTTTTCCGGTAAAAGCGCATGCTCGATACCCATACAACCGACTTCAAAATAATTTTTAATCCCCTGCTCTTTCGCAAAATCCGCCAGCACCCTGCACTGATTAGCGCTTTTTAGGTCCTTTGCCGGAGCAAAATGATCCGGCACCAAAACAACCATATTTTTATTAAAAACTTTTTTGCAACCGGATTTTTTAAATTCTTGGATGGCGATCGGCGCGGTGATATCATTACCCAAAGCCACGTCAAGTTTAACCTGGATGAATTCGCCCGGGCTAATCGTTTTCTTATCCGTATGCGCTAATAAAATTTTTTCCGCTATTGTGTAACCCATAGTTTTATTAAATATATCTAGGTATAGGTAGAGGTAAAGGTAAAAAAACTACCTTTATCCTTTATTTAAATTTCTTCACAATCAAGCTGGCGTTGTGGCCGCCGAAACCCAGGGAGTTAGACATGCAGGTATTTATGTTGGCTAAACGAGCGGTGTTTGGCACATAATCCAAATCACACTCCGGATCGGGATTTTCGTAATTTATCGTAGGCGGAACAACTCCATCGCGAATAGCCAGGCAGCAAACCACGAATTCCACTCCGCCGGCAGCCCCTAAAAGATGGCCAGTCATAGATTTTGTAGAAGAAATCATTATTTTTTTAGCGGAAGCTCCGAAAGCTGTTTTCATAGAAAGCGTCTCAATCCGGTCATTCATTTTGGTTGAAGTGCCGTGCGCGTTAATATAATCCACTTTCTCCGGGCTAATCTGAGCGTCATTTAAAGCGGCGGTCATTGCTCTGGCAGCGCCGTCACCCGAAGGTTCAGGAGCGGTAATGTGATACGCGTCGCAAGTCATGCCAAAACCGGTAATCTCGGCAATAATTTTAGCATTGCGTTTCTGCGCGTGCTCTAAAGTCTCCAAAACTACCAAACCGCAACCTTCAGCAATAACAAAACCATCCCTGTCACGGTCAAAAGGACGGCTGGCTTTTTTAGGATCATCATTACGCGTGGAAAGCGCTTTAAGCGCGCAAAAACCACCCACTGCCGTTGCCACGATGCAACCTTCCGTACCTCCGGTGATCATTACATCAGCGTCACCATAAAGCATTGTCCGGTATGCTTCGCCGATAGCGTGCGATCCCGAAGCGCAAGCAGTAGCTACGCATGAATTCGGGCCTTTTAAACCATTAGCAATAGCAACTTGGCCACTGGCTGAATTAACAATAAGCATAGGAATTAAAAACGGCGACAGGCGGCTTGGCCCACGACTAAGTAAAACTTTGTGCTCCTCTTCAATGGTATATAAACTGCCAATACCAGAGCCGATCAATACGCCTATGCGCGTGCGGTCTTCTTTATTTAAATCCAGGCCGGAAGATTCCAAAGCCTGTTTTGCCGCGGCAATGCTATATTGCACGAATTTAGCGGTTCTTTTGGAATCTTTCAGTGAGATACCATAAAGAACAGGGTCAAAATTCTTGATTTCCCCGGCTATTTTAGAATCAAAAGCGCTAGCATCAAAGCTGGTCAGCTTATCCACGCCGCAAATACCGTTCTTTAACGACTCCCAGAACGTTTTCACGTCATTACCAACCGGTGAAATAATCCCTAAACCTGTAATTACGATTCGTTTTTTCATAGTTATTGTATAAAATTTACCCCGCCAGTGTACTTAAAGCGGGGTAAACTAATTAATCAATATGAATAATTATTTTACTTATTACTCTTTTCTTCAATGTACTTAATGGCGTCGCCGACAGTAGTAATTTTTTCGGCATCTTCATCCGGGATTTCCACTCCGAACTCTTCTTCTAAAGCCATAACTAACTCAACTGTATCAAGAGAATCAGCGCCTAAATCATCAACAAAAGATGCTTCAGGGGTGACCTCTTCAGGTTTTACGCCTAACTGTTCTGCTATAATTGACTTTACTTTCTCTTGTGCTGCCATTCTTTTTTCCTCCTTGTGTAGAAACTCACCCGGCAATTCTAAATTAGCACGGGGTGTTTCATATAATGTTGCTTTATGCCATAACCATACCGCCGTCAACCGTAATCGTCTGTCCGGTGATATAACTGGATTCATCACTGGCCAAAAACAGGCAGACTTTGGCGATA
>JALOBQ010000121.1 GCA_023228185.1 Candidatus Omnitrophota bacterium | reverse complement strand
CCATAATTACCGCATCAGATCCATCTATATCTATACGGTCAAACCTGCCATTGATCTTGTTATTGGCAATTACAAAAGAAAAATCTTTCTCGATGAACTTCGGGATAACGTTACGGCTTTCTTCATCATTGTAGAATCTGATTAAAGCCTCTTGACCAACACGAAAACGCTCCTGCTGATGTTTGAGATCCAAAAATCCCTCCGGGTCGAAATTAGCTGCGAAACAATCCAAGAGATCGCCTACAGCCATCTTCTCGCCATTAAGTTTATGCAAAAGATAACTGCTCACAGCCTGATGCATTGCTCGGCCGTAAATAACCGCATGGTGTTCCATAATCGGCACGCGCAATATATTTACATATTTGTATTTCAAAGGGCAGGTTAAATAATCATCGATCTGATAATAACTTAAGCTAACCAGCTTATCCGGCGGTATCTTTTGTAAAACTGCATTAGTTAATTGGCGCGCCTGCGCAAAACGCCGGATACTCTCGATAGCCGCTGTTTTTTTCTTAGCAATGTTATCGGCGGATTTTTTGCCTAAAGCCTCCAGCACAAATTGGCTTACTTTGCGCAAACGTTTACCGCCGTAATCCTCGGCGCTAGTCAGGTATAGTTCTTCTTTGGCGCGCGTCATTCCTACATAGAAAAGCCGGCGCTCCTCTTGGGTATGAAAATCTCCGCTGGGTAGAACTTCCTTAATTAAAATATCCGGCAATTCAATTTGTTGGGAACGTTTAGGCAAAGGAAACTTTCCCTGCACTAGGCTCACCAAAAATACTACCCTAAACTCCAGGCCCTTGGCTTTATGTATCGTTAGGATATTTACCGCATCCTGGTCTAAATCCGCTTCAACTGTCGAGGGGTCATCCCCTGACTCGATTAGCAGGTCAAGATGCCGGACAAAACTGATTACTCTGTCTTCTTTAGCCACTAACTCAAAATTCCGCACCTGATTGAAAAACTTGGCAATATTCTGTATCTTGGCCTCTTTTTCCAAACTGGGATCATGCGTCAAATATTTAAGATAATCTGTATCAGTAAGAAAACTATAAAGCAGCCTGCCGGTTGTTTCATCGCCAGAGATCTGCAGAAACTTATCAATATCCGCAAGCAGCTGATTGATCTTTTCTCTGCTCTCTTCCTGGATTTGGCTTAACTCGGGAATATTTTTAAGATCATTAAGTACTTGATAAAGCGTGAGGTTCCTACGCCGCGTATAGTGATTAGCTAATGTCAGATCCGCTAAATTTACCTTATAAATTTCTGAACTAGCCAAATAATACAAACTTAATGAATCCGAAGGATTAGAAATTAAACGTAAAAAATTTATGCACAACTTAATCTCTTCTCGGGCATATAACCCTTGATTACCACTGAACTGCCAGCAAATATTCTCCATATTCAGCGACTGAATAAAACTCTGCGCGTCAGAATTAGAACGCACGAGAATAGCAAAATCCCTATACTTATACTTACCGGAACTTACTTTTTCTACTATAATCTTACTTACTTGATCTGCTTCTGCTGAATGCGTATCACAATGCAAATGCTCTGGAAGCATACCCTCATTCGTCAAACCAATAAGATGTTTGTTAATATTGGCTTTAACTTCAAAACGCTCCGGATTATTATATTGGATCAATTGATAAGCGCTGTCTAAAATAGGCTGCAGAGAACGGTAATTCCGGATCAAAGTGATATTATGCGCATCAGGATATTCCTGGATAAAATTTAAAACATTACTGTAAGCAGCCCCGCGCCAGCGGTAAATACACTGATCATCATCAGCAACTACGGTTATATTTTTAATTGCGCCGGCAAGAAGTTTTACGATCTGAAACTGCGCGAAATTAGTATCCTGAAATTCATCTACTAAAATATATTTGAATTTCTTTTGATAATTCCGCAAGATCAAAGGATGTTCGCGCAATAGCTGCAGGCTTAAATAAAATTGATTGCCAAAATCGATTAACCCCTCTTTGGCTAAAAGCTCCTGATATTTTTGATAAGCCTCCGCCACCTCCAATTGTTGCGCGGCCAATTCTTGATCAGCCTGATCAAACGGCTTAGTCTTAACTTCAACCATAAAATCCTGGGCATATTTTAAATAATCATTGGCTGAAATATCTTCATCTTTGGCCCGGCTGAAAAATGAAATCAACGCCTCAATAAAACGCCTGGGTTCTGCTAATGGCCGGTAATAATTAAGTTTAAACTCAAAAAGATGTTCGCGGAAAAATACCGCTGCTTCCGGCTGCGCGAGCACCTTAAAATCAGGATCCAAACCAACAACCAAAGCATTCTCGCGCAAGAGACGATCGCCAAAAGCATGAAAAGTAGAGATCCAGATATCCGTATAACCATAAGGCATCAGGATATCCACTCTTTCCTGCATTTCTTTAGCTGCCTTATCTGTAAATGTCAGCGCTAGGATTTCATCAGTCTTAGCCAGGCCCTGATTAATTAACCAGGCAATGCGCTGCGTGATCACGCGGGTTTTGCCAGTGCCGGCGCCGGCAATAATTAAAAGCGGGCCCTCTTTATGAGTTACCGCCTGCACTTGCTCTTTATTTAACCCCTCTAAAACTTTATCCATAAGAATTTTCTCTATTAGCGGAATGCCGAGTCTTGTTCTCACATCAGATTTGCTTAATGAATCTGTCGAGTTTCTCGCTCAAGGTCGATTTTTTAACGCCAATGATCTTTCGCATTTTGGCGGCTGCAGAACTCGGCTGTCCCGCTCAAGCGGAGACAGCCTCAAACAGCTTCGCCGTCCCCGTTTTGTCGCCTTACGGCTCCACGGGGATACCCC
>JALOBQ010000019.1 GCA_023228185.1 Candidatus Omnitrophota bacterium | reverse complement strand
TAAATACCCTAAAACGCCTTTCTTAAAAACCGTAAAACTCTCCTGGTCATATAAGCAAAAAATAATTTCGCTTAAAGAAGTTTCCTCTTCCCTGAGGTGTTTTAATACCTCCTGCGCCATAATCTTAGCGGATGCTAAAAGCGGGAAACCTCCTGTGCCGCAGCCTAAAGCCGGAAAAACAATAGAATTAATTTTTAATTTCTCGGCTAAATCTAACGCGCTCCGGCAAGCATTACGAATATTTTTTTCATTCGTCAATAAAATGCCTGCCTGCCGGCAGGCAGGCATTCCCATTGTCGCCGCGTGAATCACGTATTTTGCCGCAAGCTCTCCGGCAGAAGTAGCGATTGCCGCGCCAATTTCAATCGGGCCTTTCTTCAATGCTTCTTCTTCAATAATCCTGCCGCCTTTTTTCTTGATTACTCCAGCAACCCCGCCACCCATCAAAAGCTTATTATTGGCGGCATTCACAATCGCATCCGCCCTGATCTCCGTTATATCCCCTATTACTACTTTAATTTCAGTGTTTTTAATTTTCATTATTTCTCCTAACGATTTGGCTGCCGGAACTTGATTTAAGCAGCATCTCAAAATTCGAGCGGGCACGGTTGCCCCGCTATTGCGAAGTATGGCAGAGCGAGAATTTTGCCGAAGCGAAGATTTTCACGCTGGGAAAATCGAGCGGTGCTGCGTAATCAAGTTTCGGCAGCAAAACTATTCCCCGATTATTTTTATTAAAACACGCTTCTTGCGCCTTCCATCGAATTCGCCATAAAATATCTGCTCCCACGGCCCAAAATGCAATTTGCCATCAGTTATCGCCACTACCACTTCCCTGCCCATAATCGTGCGCTTAAGATGCGCGTCAGCGTTATCTTCGCCGCCAAGATTATGTTGGTATTTATCTTTGCCAAACGGCGCTAATTTCTCAAGCCAACTTGCGAAATCTTTATGTAACCCTGGTTCATCATCATTAATAAAAACACTTGCCGTAATGTGCATTGGATTAACTAAACACAAACCATCTTTAATACCGCTTTTCTTAAGCGCGCTTTCCACTTGAGGCGTAATATTCATGAACTCCTGGCGGCTGGATGTATTAAATATCAATTCCTGCGTAAAAGATTTCATCGCTATTTTCCTCTAAATTAAATTGAAACTTCAAAACGGAATTCCGTATAAAAACCATTTTCCAACGCCACTTTGCCAAGGCTATCCTGATCATAAGCAATCGAACGGTTAAACACGCTACCGCAAGATAAAGAACCTTTTAGATGCTTATTCCATTTATACCTGAGGCCGCAGCCTGCGTGCATTTCATCATAAGTAAGCGCGACATTCTTCAAGTCTTCTTTTTTAACGTTAAACTCATCTGAAGAACCGCCTCCTTCAATAAAAACCGTCAATTTTTCATTCACCAAATAGGAAATCTCCGGATGATCCGGTATAATCGTAAAAGTAAGCCGTTCGTCCGGTTTATAGATAAACCCTAAAATCGGGTAATATTCATCCTGTTGGCCGGGGTAAACATCCACCCCGGCGATAAAAACCAGTTTTTCGCTTTGCTGGCGGATCAAAAAATACCGTTGATGCAAACAAAATGATGAAGAATTAAAGTTCCAGTTGTCCGAAGAAAACAACGGAGTAATACCGATAGTAATATAAGTTTTATCAATCTCAAAAAGCGGCAAGGTTGTTTCCATGCCAAAGCCAACAGTAGTTAAATGAGCAGGAAGTTTGATCGCGGTTTTATTATTAATAGCGATATATTTAGTGGCTAATCCGAATTCTACGGGCAATTTTCCAAAAGCTTTGATTGTATAATTGTATTCTGAAGCCGTATCAACGACGCTTACTTTTCCTGACTGGGATTTAGCTCCGCTAGCCGGCATAAAACGCGTGTAGGTTTCCCAATCTTGAGGAAGTTCTTCTTCTGCTTCAGCGACTACTCTTTGTAATTTCTGGCGGTAATCCTTATTCAAAGAATCATCGCCTAAGGGACCTGCATCCGCAGAATCCGGATCAGGAACCTGCCCGTTAGTCTTAATATTATCTTCAGCAAAAACATTTACTAAAACAAGGGAAATGAAAAAGATAAAAAATAGAACTTTTTTCCCTGGTTTGCTTCTTCTTTTAGCCATTATTCTATTTAACATCAGCGCATCTTCTAATTACTGCCAAAAAATACATCTGTGATCCCTTTGATAATATTGTCCAACGCGGGGCGGAATTTATATTTCGGTTCACGCAGTGTTCCGCTTAGTTTAATTACCCCAAAAGTCCCTGCCTGGCCGGCGATCGCGGTAGTAATATCCTTTAAAGTTCCGCTTAAAGGAACAAGTTCACTGATTATCTCCACATTCAAAGCCGCGTCAAGGCCGCCATCAAAACCTATTTTCACAGGCCCGGATAAATTAACAATATTGCTCTTTAAGATAAGATTATTCGTTGATAATTGTTTATTTTCAATAGAAAAATTGCATGCGCCTTCGGAAAAAACAATATTGGCAAAATCCCGCGCGAAAAGCACCTTACCTAACCCCTGAAAAAGGTTCAACTCCCAAAGTTTTCCTTCAGTTATGGAAACTTTACCCGCGCCGCTTAATTTAGCAAGGTCGTTAGAAAAACCACTGACTTTACTTTCTAATCTTAAGATCCCGGCAAGATCTTTATTTTTAAAATTGGTATCGAGTTTTAATTTTTCAAATTTGACTCCCTGGACTAACAGAGAAACCCAATAAGGCAGATTATTGGAATTTAAATTAGCCTTGGCTGCTACGTCAATTGTCCCCTCATAAAGAGCAAGATGCATTAAGGAAATTTCCGCTATCCCCGCGCTTTGGCCGTAATTAAGCAAAAAATTAGTTGAGTGAAAACCATAAAGCGAAAGATCACTACTGGATAATTCTAAATCCGCTTGGCAGGTTTTAATTTTCAAAGGGTTACCGATCAAATTAAAAGAAGCGGAAACCGTTCCCACGGGCTTAAGCTGTTCAAGCTGTTTTTTTGCTTGCGGCAGAATAAAGGGCAATTCCTCTAAACGCAAAGCGAACTTTCCCTTAAGATCAACCTGGGGGGAATTAAGATCAGTATGATCAATATCGCCGGAAATCGAAAATTCAGAATTAAGATAGGCGCCTGTTAACGCGGATATTTTAATCTTCTTACCAGCTAAACTAAAATCTGATTGAAGGTAAAGATTATCCGTTAATACAACAATCTTTACTACCGGAGAAGAAAAATTCTTTAGCACGCCACTAACCTTATAATTAACACCCTGAAAAATAAACTCCGAGCTCAGGATATTCAACTGATCCTGCGTGAATTCCGCCATGCCTTTGATCTGGCTGACAAGCAAACTGTCTTTGTTAAAACCCAGGCTTGCCTTTAACAAACTGAGGCTTCCCTTTAATAACCAGGGCTCGCCAGGCGCAATTTGCTGTATCGTTAGAGTTAAAGCTCCGGTGCCAGAAGCAGAACTAAGAGGATTTGAGCCAAACCTTTGTTTAAGTTTTGCCGGCAATAAAGAAAGATCGATCTTTGAATTAAGAATCAGGCGCGGGCTGTTAAAATTTTGCAAAGTCAAAGCGGTGCTCAAGCTGATTCCCAATACCTCCATCTCCAATTGATCACTGCGTAAGCCGGTATTATCAAATAAAACTTTACCGTGAATATTATCTATCGCGCCAAGAGAATCTATTCCATCCAAAGAAGCTTCGGCAATATCCAAACTACCTTTAAATTGCGGATTTTTTGTTTTTAGATCATAATTGAAATCTGAAAGAAGCTGCCCATTTATTTGAGCGGAAATCTTATTCTTGAAGATGCCCAGGTTATCTAGATCCGCTTTGACGCGGCCGCTGATCAGGCCGTTTTTATAATTAACCTGTCCAGAGATACCCACTATTCCGGTTAGATCCATCCCAAAATTTGCGCTATAAGCCCGCATCTCTTTAAGTGAAATAGGATTAATTGTAATCTGGGAAGATAATTCTTGCGCCGCTAAATTATACACTCCGGAAGCTTTGATCATTGCCGGAGTATCTGAACTCATTTGCGCCTTCAAAGAAAATTTCACGCTTTGCGGCAAAGACAACCCTAACCTCAAATTGATATCTTTTATCTCTTTTCTAAATGGAACAGATAAGGAATTATCCTGAAAAACAATGCTTCCTTTTAAGATACTTACCTTGGAAACAATAAACTGGAATTTTTGATCAGTTTCCGGCTGATTAGTTTGTGCTTTAAGGAAACCCTGGATATTCAGCTGGTTATCAGGAGAACGTTCAATGAATAGGTGCGCCGACTTTAGAGTAATGCCCGGGATAATGATCTTTTTATTAAAAATCGGCAGGATAAATATCGAACAATTGACTTCCCGCACGCTAAAAATAATTTGTTCCTGGCGCGAGATAACCAGATCCTTAAGCACAAGGCCCTGAAAAATATTGAATTTTAATGATTTTAAAGTTACTCTGGCATTAGTTTGTTTTTCTAAATTCGAGATGATCAGCGACTGAATTTTACTAGGCAGGATAACGGAGTTCAAAAAATAAATTCCCAGCGCGCCTAAAATAACCACGACTATAACGCTGACGATAATTATTCTTTTCATTTCTTCTTACAAATTACCTTTTTAGCGGCTTTAAAAGCTTCAATTTTATTATGGATCGCGCCGATTGCCTGCAACTCTTCAAGCTCATTTAAGATCTTTCCGATTAACGGTGACGGCGTAAGCGAAAATTTACGCATAATCTCATGGCCGTTAACAAAAGGAACCGATTTTTTAGTTTGTTTTTTAAAAAGCTCATTGATAAGTTTGGCAACTGTTTTTTCATGATTGACCCGCGATGTCGCGGTGGTTAATCGGCCTTTGGTCGCCCGCTGGTCAGCTAAAGATAACAACAAAACGCCTAAAGCATCAGCGCCGGTATCGCGAAAATAACGAAAACGCGCCCGTTTGGTAGGCGCGCAGCTATCCGCCAGGTATCCGGGGCGTAAGTGCCACAAGACCGTCCTCTCGAGAGAAGAACATTCTTCGTTAGAAAGTTTAAGCCTGCGGCCGATTACGCGCGCCATACCCAAGCCTACCCTTTCGTGGCCATGAAAAATAATTTTTCCTTTTTCATGGCGCAAGGCTTTAGGCTTACCCAGGTCATGCAGGATCGCTCCAAACTTCAATAAAGCTAAACGCCTATGCGAGCCGCCTACGATCTGATTTAAATATTCCCGCAGCCTATCTTTTTTGCCTAATTGAACAAAAACAAGTTCTATCTGGCGAACTGTCTCTAAAGTATGCTGCCAGACATCTAAATGATGATACGGCCCTTGGCCTATGCCGCGCATCGGTTTGATTTCCGGCAGGATCACGTCAATGATCTTCAATTTATCCCAGGCAACCAGCGCCGGATATGCCAGCGGCGTGTCAAACACTTTAAATAATTCATCGCGCACCCGCTCAGCGGAAACTATCTTGAGTTTGTTCTTATTAAGCCGCGCGGATTTGATTACATCCGCATGCAATTTAAAACCAAGCATACTGCTAAAACTAAACGCCCGTAAAATACGCAAAGGGTCCTCAACCAACGATGTTTTCGCGGTTAAGCGGATCAACTTATTTTTAAGGTCGTTTATGCCTGAATACGGGTCAATCAACTTGCCGCTTAAATCGGCTTTTGTGAAAATATCTTTTAGCTCAAGCGCCAGCGAATTAATCGTGAAATCCCTGTGTTTTAAATCTTCTTCGATCGATTTAGCGCGAAAATCCGTTAGATCGATGGTATAGATCCTGCCGTCAATCTTCTTAACCAAGCGGCACGCTCCATGCTCTTGATCCAACAGGACAAAAACAGCTTTAATTTCCCGGGCAAGCATTTTACCAAAACGCAAAGCTCCTTTTTTTATAGAAAGGTCAAAATCCGGGTTATCCTTGCGCCTTTGCATAAGCAGGTCACGCAAAATGCCACCGACTAAATAAAATTTTATCCGGCGGCTTGAAGCAAAGTTAGAAACCGGTTTCAAAATAACCTGATACTCTTTGGGGAAAATTAACATAGCTAATAAAAAAATAAACTCTACTTATTCTTCTTGAATACCTCTGATTTATTGATAATCTCGTCTTCGACAAAAATAGGGGCGTGCGCCCTTACTGCCAAAGCAATACTGTCAGATGGGCGGGAATCGATGGCTTTAACCTGGCCGCTTGAATTTTTAATGAAAACTTTAGCGTGAAATGTGTTTTCTTCCAGGCTATCAATGACAACTTTTTCCACTGAAGCATCCAAATCGTTAAGGATAGACAAGATTAAATCGTGGGTAAGCGGCCGCGGCGGAGTGAAACCGCTGATTTTCATCTTTATCGCTGAGGCTTCCGAAAGGCCGATGACAATTGGCAGGACTCTTTCGCCGTTTTTTTCTTTCAAGGCAATCAATTGGTCATGCCTGTTCTCATCAATCACAATTTTACTTAATTCCATTTCAATCATATTTACCTCTATGATAAACAGGTCGTTTTATTTTTTCTTTTTATCTTTGCCCAAGATATCCCTTAACTCCACCATAAATTGGCCGACATCTTTGAACTGCCGGTAAACGGAAGCAAAACGCACGTAGGCCACATCATCTAAACTCTTTAATTTTTCCATCACCATTTCGCCGATTTTACTAGAGGATATTTCACGGTCAAATTTTTTCTGGATCCCCCGCTCGACAAGCGTGACGATCTCTTCCATTTTTTCCATGCTCACCGGCCGCTTTTCGCAGGCGCGCATTACTCCGGCGAGAATTTTTTTACGGTCAAATGGCTCGCGGCGGGCGTCTTTTTTGATCACGCGCATAGAGATCTCTTCGATATATTCATAAGTCGTAAAACGCTTGCCGCATTTTAAACACTCCCTGCGGCGCCTTACCGCCGACTCCTCGGCTGTTGAACGCGAATCCACGACCTTATCCTCTTTATAACCGCAATAAGGGCATCTCATTTCTTGATCACCCTAACTTTTATGCCGGCGGCTTTTAAAAATTCCATCGCCATTTTATCCGGATAACCCTCTAAGATAACGATCTCTTTGATACCGGCGTTAATCAACATCTTCGCGCAAATTACGCATGGCTGGCATGTTGAATAAAGCGTGCTTGCTCTTACGCTTACTCCGTATAAAGACGCCTGGATCAAAGCGTTTTGTTCGGCGTGAAGCGCGCGGCATAATTCATGGCGCTCACCCGACGGGATATTTAATTTTTTACGCAGGCATCCTACTTCAACACAATGCTTTAAACCGCTGGGCGCTCCGTTATAACCGGTCGCCAAGATCCTCTTTTCCTTAACGATAACCGCGCCCACGTAACGGCGCAGGCAGGTTGAACGCTTGGAAACTAAACAAGCCATCTCCATAAAATATTCATCCCAACTGGGCCGCTGACGCATAATTTTTTTCTTAGCCATTATTTTGCAAGCTCCGGATAAAGTGGAAATTGATTAGTAAAGTTGACCACTTCTTCTTTAATCGCTTTTAGTTTTTCCTGATCAAGTTTTGATTCGACAGCGCGGTTGATTAAATCAGCAATCTGCTGCATTTGCTTAAGCCCCATTTTGCGCGTGCTTACCGCCGCAGTGCCTAAACGGATACCGCTAGTTACAAAAGGGCTAAGTTTATCAAAAGGAATAAGGTTTTTATTCACCGTGATATTCACCTCGCCTAATAATTTTGAAGCTTCGGCGCCGGTAATATTTTTTTTGCTTAAATCCACGAGCATTAAATGAGTATCTGTGCCGCCGGAAACAATACGAAAACCGCATTTCTCCAAAGCCAACGCTAATTCTTTCGCATTAGCCGCAAGCTGTTTCTGATAAACTTTAAATTCCGGTTTTAAAGCTTCACCGAACGCCACTGCTTTAGCCGCGATCACATGCATCAGCGGCCCGCCCTGGATCCCGGGAAAAATCCGCGCGTCGATCTTTTTGGCAAATTCTTCCCTGCAAAGTATGAACCCGCCGCGCGGCCCGCGCAAAGTTTTATGCGTGGTGCTGGTGACAAAATCCGCGTAAGGCACGGGTGACGGATGTAATCCGGCGGCAACTAAACCGGCGATATGCGCCATATCCACGAAAAGATAGGCCCCAACCTTATCGCAAATCTCGCGGAATTTCTTAAAATCAATTATCCTCGGGTAAGCCGATGCTCCGGCTAAAATCATTTTCGGCTTATGTTCTAAGGCAAGTTTAAGGATCACATCGTAATTCAAAGCTTCTGTCTGAGGATCCACGCCGTAGCCAACCATTTTATAAAACATACCGGAAAAATTATGCGGATGGCCGTGCGTCAGGTGCCCGCCTGCTGATAAATCCATTGCCAGGACAGTATCCCCCGGCTTTACTGCCGCAAAATACACCGCCATATTCGCCTGCGATCCCGAATGCGGCTGAACATTAGCGTGCTCTGCTTTAAAAAGCTCTTTTACGCGGTTTAATGCCAGGCTTTCAGCCTCATCGACATATTCACAGCCGCCATACCAGCGCTTCTGGGGATAGCCTTCAGCGTATTTATTGGTGAGCACCGAACCTTGCGCCTCAAGCACGCTTAAAGAAGTAAAATTCTCCGAAGCAATCAGCTCGATATTTTCCTGCTGGCGCTTGAGTTCTTTTTGGATAACTTCGTAAATCTGCGGGTCAGTTTCTCGTAAATGTTTCACTTGCACTCTCTCCTTATCTTTTTTTCAATCGCTTTAATCTGATTTAGCCGCCGCCTGTGCCGGCCGCCTGCGAAATCCGTTTTCAACCAAAGAAGGACAATTTTTTTAACCAGCTCCATCTTCACAAAAGCCGCCCCTAATACTAAAACATTGCTGTCATTATGCTGCCGCGATAATTTAGCCGCTTTTAAATTATAGCAGAGCGCGGCGCGCACGCCGGGGAGCCTGTTGGCAACGATTGAATCACCAATACCGCTCTTACAAGCCAGAATACCCAGTTTATTTTTACCGTCGGAAATCAGCTTGGCAAGTTTATAAGCATACTGCGGATAATCACAACGCTCTTTATTGTATGTCCCCAGGTCCCTGACCAGAATACCTTTACTTTTAAGAAAAGCGGATAATTTCTTTTTTAGAATAAACCCCGCGTGATCTGAAGCGATAAGCAGTTCTTTCATATTATTTTAGCTATCCTTTCTACAGCCTCTTTAATAGTAACGAAAACATCCTCGTAAAATTCTAAAGAATTTCCCATCGGATCCAAAATATTCAAGCTGCCATCATTTATTTTAGCAAATTCTTTTAATAAAAAAAGCCTATTCCCTGCTTCCGGCGCAAGCTCTAATACTTTAGACTGATGAATATTTTCCATCACTAAAATCAGGTCTGAGCTTCTGACTAATTCCTGCGTCAGCCTGCGGCAACGATGCGCGTTAACATCGATACCTTCATTTTTTAATATCTGCCTGGTTTCTTCGCTTGCTCCCTGGCCGCTAGGCGCGATAATTCCGGCTGAACCGACGACTATGCCAGCGCGGCCGGATTTCTGCAGGACTTTTTTAAGGTATGCCTCAGCCATTACTGAACGGCAGGAATTACCTGTACAAACAAAAAGAATATGTTTTTTACTGGCAACACTTTCAATATCCTGGCTACTCAAAGCGCCTACGCGGACAATTCGTAAAGGCAACACTGATAAATCAACAATCGTTGATTCAAATTTAAATTTCGTCTGGCCGGCGTCAATGGCAAAATCCACTAAACCGTCCATATCTTTAATCGCTTCTTGAAAATTTATCGGCGCCGGTTGGCCCGAAATATTCGCCGAAGGGCAAGCTAAAGCCAAACGGCTTAAGCTGATTACTTTTAAAGCAATATCATTATCCGGTATACGCAGCCCGACTTTGCCGGCCCGATTTGATTGCAACAATAAAGTTAACGGCCCGGGCCAAAACTTATCCATCAGCTTAAAAGCAACGGGCGGGATATCAGAAGCGAAATCGAAAACCTGCGCCCTATCGGCGATATGCACGGTAAAAGGTTTATCCTTCGGCCGCTTTTTGATCTGATAAAGCCTATCCATGGCTTTAGGATTATTCATATCAGCGGCAATACCATAAACAGTTTCAGTCGGAATAATTACCAGCCCACCGGCGCTTAAAACCTTGGCTGCCTCAAGAAGATGCGCTTCTTCCGGCAGGCTCGGATCAACTTTAACTATTTTTGTATCGATCATACCTTCAGCTTAATATTCTTTATTTTTAAGCGTAGTTGATTCTTATAACCGCGCAACTTGGCGTTTATCTTTTTATCGTGCAAAGCTAATATCTGCAAAGCAAAAAGTCCGGCATTTCTGGCACCGGCTTTACCGATAGACATAGAAGCTACTGGCACGCCTGCGGGCATCTGCACAGTAGATAATAATGAATCCAACCCGTATAAACTTTTGGTTTCAATGGGAATTCCGATTACCGGTTTTATAGAATGCGCGGCAATTACTCCGGCCAAGGCTGCTGCTCCGCCGGCTGCGGCGATGAAAACTTCAGTGCCGTTTTTGGAGGCGTTTTCTACAAAAGCCGCTAACTCTTTAGGGCTCCTGTGCGCGGATAATACTTTAACTTCAAAACCAACTTTGAATTCTTTTAATAAACCGATTGTTTCCTTAACAATCTCTAAATCCGAACTACTGCCCATAATAATGCTGATTTTTTTCATTGTTCTCCTTTTCAGCTGTCAGCTGTCAGCTATCAGCCTTTGTTTTGCCCTTCTTTACCTCTACCTAGATATTATATGCCTCTATTCGCTTTCTTGCCAATATCTGTCCGATAATGCATCCCTTCAAAGCTAATCTCTTTAACTGCCGCGTAAGTTTTATCTATCGCCTCAGAAATCGTTTCGCCTAATCCGGTAACCCCTAAAACCCTACCGCCATTAGTGCGGTATTCGACTTCCCGCTTTTGGCCTAAATCATTGATCACGCGGCTTGATGTTCCGGCCTGAAAAACCATTACGTCTTTCATCGCGGAAACTTTATCCAATCCGAAAATTTCTTTTCCTTTTTCATAGTTACCGGGATAGCCGCCTGCGGCGCAAACCACGCAAACACAAGCCCGCTTATCCCAGGAAAAATTACCCACGCGCAAAAGGCTGCCGGAGCTAACCGCCATCATAATTTCCACTAAATCGGATTTTAATCTCGGTAATATTGCTTCTGTTTCCGGATCGCCGAAACGCACATTAAACTCCAAAGTCTTTGGCCCGTCTTTAGTCAACATGATCCCAGCGTATAAAACCCCCCGATAATCTATTCCTTCTTTTGCCAAACCGTCAATAGTGCGGTAAATCACCTTATCCATAATTTCCTTGAGCAGTTGATCAGTGACTATAGGCGCCGGAGAATAAGCTCCCATTCCACCGGTGTTTGGGCCGGCGTCATTATCAAAAACTCTCTTATGATCCTGGGCGCTGGCTAAAGCCATTACTGCTTTTGAATCGGTGATCACCAGAATTGAGGCTTCCTGGCCTTTGAGGCACTCTTCAATAATAATTTTATTTCCCGCGTTGCCGAAAACTTTATCACGCATCATCGCGCCCACCGCTTGTTTTGCCTGCTCTATCGATTTGGCGACAACCACGCCTTTGCCTGCGGCAAGGCCGTCTGCTTTTACCACGCAAGGCGCGCCGATCTCCTCAATGTATTTATCCGCCGCGGCAGGATCGTCAAAAACTTTAAAATCCGCCGTAGGCACATTGTATTTAGCCATCAACTCTTTGGAAAAAACTTTGCTTGCCTCAAGCCGCGCCGCGGATTTATTCGGGCCGAATATTTTCAGGCCGGCTTTTTGGAATTCATCGACAATACCCATTGATAAAGGCACTTCCGGGCCAACTACTGTCAGGTCAATCTTTTCCCTGCGCGCGAATTCCAATAACCCAAAAATATCTTCAGATTTAATATTAATACATTCTGCCTGCTGGCTGATCCCGCCATTACCCGGTGCGCAGAAAATTTTTTCCGTTAATTTTGACTGGGCAATTTTCCAGATCAGCGCGTGCTCTCTTGCCCCAGAACCAATCACTAAAATCCGCATTTTCTTTCTGTCCCTGTTTCGAAACAGGGTCCTATTGCTTAATCATTGCTAAAAACATTTTAAAACGCTCTATTGCTTTTAAAGCGTGTGGTTTATTTGCCGGCATAATAATAACCTGGCTTGTTTTTAACAAGTGCACCTTGCCCGCGATATAAATTTCTGCCTGGCCATCTAAAATATAAACTAACGCGTCAAACGGCGCGGTATGCTCGCTTAACCCCTGGCCCTTATCAAAAGCAAATAGCGTTATCGAGCCACTGTCTTTCTTAATAATTTCCTTGCTTACAACAGAGCCATCCTGATAATCTACCAAACTAACCAAATTTTCTGCTTTTCCGACAATATCCATTATCCTCTACCCCACTGTCCCTCACGACTTGGACCCTGTTTCCAGCTTGAGTTGGACCCTGTTTCCAGCTTGACTTGGAAACAGGGTCCAAACCTATTATTTCTTTTCTTCTTTATTCTTAATCGGTAAAAAACCAGCCATTTCGCCGATCACATTAACCAATTCTGTATTTG
>JALOBQ010000120.1 GCA_023228185.1 Candidatus Omnitrophota bacterium | reverse complement strand
CGGGGTTCCGCTCAATATTGGCGCGTCATTTGGACTGTTGGCATTATCCGCTTTTATTCTGACGACTTTGGATACCGCCACTAGGCTGGCCCGTTACATTTTTGAGGAATTCTTTAATCTGAAAGGCAAGGGCTCCCGGTATCTGGCAACCGCGCTGACTTTGATTCTGCCGGCGATTTTTGTTTTAATCGATATTAAGGACGCCAGCGGCAATGTCATTCCGGCTTGGAAAAGTATCTGGCCGGTTTTCGGGGCGACAAATCAGCTTTTGGCTGGGCTGGCGCTGATGATCGTGGCCCTCTGGCTGAAGAAAAAAGGCAAGCAGGCCTGGTTTGTGATTATCCCGATGATCTTTATGCTCATGATGACTTTATGGGCGTTGCTTCTGGTGATCCTGCAGTATAAATTCAGCCTGATCGGTTTTATTGGGGCGATTCTGTTATTCCTGGCGATTATGCTCATCTTTGAGGCAATCGAGATCTTTGAAGTGAAACAACATGTTCGTAAATGTATCGTAAGAAAGAAGAAGTAAGCTACAGATAATTTATTAACTTACAGGAGGAGATGCCAGATGATACATTTTTTAATTAGATGGGCGATTAGTTCATTATCGATTTTTATCGTCGCGCACATTGTAAAAGGGATAGAGGTTTCAAGTACCGCGACTGTATTAGTAATCGCTTTAGTCTTGGGGATTATTAACGCTTTCCTAAGGCCGTTGATTATTCTAATCACACTGCCGATTAATATCGTAACCTTAGGAGTTTTTACTCTTTTTATCAACGGAGCACTTTTTCTTCTTGTTTCTAAGATCGTTAAAGGTTTTGTGATCACGGGTTTTTGGCCGGCTTTCTGGGGCTATATTCTTTTTAGCATAATTAGTTTTATGCTTAGCTCTTTAGCCATCCCCGACCTCTAAACCGTAGACAGTCTACGTAATTCAATGCGCATCAGGTAGTTATGAAACAAATATTTCGGTTAATAATTAGCCCTGGTATCTTGCCAGGGCTAATTAATTTGTAGCAGGGGACATTTTCCGCAGTGGTCTATCTACGTAGGCTAACAGGAAAGTGTCCCCTGCTTTGTTTCCGTCATTGCGAGCCCGAAGGGCGAAGCAATCTCGTCATCCGGCAAGGACTCGCACAAAGCCCAGCAGGGGACATTTTCCGCGCAAAGTCCAGCAGGGGACATTTTCCGCAGTGGTCTATCTACGTAGGCTAACAGGAAAGTATCCCCTGTTTTTATTGCATAATTTAGTTAGATTTCCCCACTTCATACGTCCATTATAGTATGAGAAGCCAAAATCTAACTATCCGCGATCTTCCCAGAATCGAGCGCCCTCGAGAGAAACTGCTTAAATACGGCCCCAGCCGTCTTTCCGCAGCGGAGCTTTTAGCGATACTTTTAGGCACTGGCAGAAAAGGCGAGAGTGTCTTGTTTGTTGCCAGAAAACTTCTTAAAATTATCCCTTTTGAGAAATTTTCATCATTAACCCCGCATGAATTCCGTAACGTCTCTGGCATTGGCCCATCAAAGACCTGTGTGTTGCTTGCTAGCATTGAATTAGGAAAGCGGCTTTTTCAGGCTAAAAAAGTAGCTATAGCGCAGCTGCTTCAGCCACAAGACGTATTCAATAGCCTTAAAGACATTTGCCAGAGTAAAAAGGAACATTTTGTCGTATTCTTTTTGGATTCCCGAAATCAAGAAATTCACCGTGAGATTATTTCTGTAGGCACAATTAACGCCAGCCTTGTTCATCCCAGGGAAGTATTTGAGCCGGCTGTTAAATATCTTTCTGTGCAGATTATTCTGGCGCATAACCATCCTTCCGGAACCCTCGAACCTTCAGAAGATGATTTAACCGTGCACAAAAGGCTGGTTGAAGCTGGAAAGCTTCTTGGCATAGAGGTCCTTGATCATATTATTGTTACCAAAGACAGCTTTATCAGTTTTAAAGAAAAAGGGTTGTTTTGAAACTTTAAAATGGGCTTGACAAATGTATCAAATATGATACAGTTGTAATGTAAGCCCATAAGGATGTCAAAATGGGTAGAAAGAAATGCGCTGGTTTTGTTTTTGAGACTTACGCAAACGATCATTTACCGTTTCATGTGCATGTTTTTCAAGGTAATTTATTTTTAGGCAGGTTTGATATTGAGAATCGCAAACCATTGGATAAGCGGTTAAAAATTACACAAGCTTTACGTAATGCGCTAAAGAAATGCGGATATTTAGAATAAACAAAGAGGGCAATTATGCGATATTTATTAGCTACAGTAAATAAACGCTCAAGAGAAATCCTTGCTCAGCCAATTATTAAAAATGGTTCAAGATTAAATATTGTTGATAGCGCTGATAAATTTAATAATATTATTCATAAGCAAGGTAAAGCGTTAGAAGTTTTAATTCTTGATCTATCTATGCCGGAAAATGATTTAAATAGATTTATTTTTTATATAAGGCAGCTTAAGCGGGAAGTCCCTGTAATCCTACTTACTGTTGATTATACTTTCAATAAGGAAAGTGAAGCAATTAGGAACCTTTCGGTATATGGTTGTATACGTAAGCCCTCAAATCAGAAGGAACTTTTTAAGTTTTTAGATGATTTAAATACTATTTTTGAATTAGATATGGATAAGAAGATAGAAAAAGTAAATTATTTGGAAAAAGAGGATGTCTTCGTATGCACCTTTAAAAATAGAGAAGATCTTTTTTTGTCCAGACAGAATATTCCTGAAGACGATGGCAGTTCAATTAAAGAAGTTAGTATCGATAAAAATAGATATTATTTTCGTGTTTTACTAGAATCTGGTAAAAACTATGAAGTGCCTTGGGATTTTATTCGTTATATCTGTGATAGCAAATATGAGTTTTCTG
>JALOBQ010000119.1 GCA_023228185.1 Candidatus Omnitrophota bacterium | reverse complement strand
AAGCGCCGGTCGGAAGCGTTACGGCATAGCTAAACGCCAGGTCATATTTCTTGCCTCGCCAGTCCAGCCAGAGAGGCTGAACAATTAAATCCCCGAGCCCCCACTGCTCGCCCTTAATTTTAACTTCTTCTCCCTTGGAAAAATCCCGTGAATGCGATCCTACTTTAACTGTACCTGATGCTGTCCCCTGGACAGCGACATTAACGCTCGTATAGCCCCAGGATGGTATTATCATAAACCCATAATCAGCTCCTAAAATCTTTTTATCGGTAGCCCAGGCAAGCGCAAGGGTCTGCATCGCGCTATGTATATTAAAATCCAAGTTCGCGTTAAGAGTGCCTGTGATTGTGATCGGCACCGATTTCACATCCCCTCTCCATGAGCCTGAAACATTCACTGAATCAAAGGTGTTGCCGCTTGAATTTTTCATTTTGTCCGCATGATAATAAGTATCATAGCCGATCAGATAAAAACCTTTGGACGGCATAACATAATCTCTCACCGCCATAGGCGCAGGAGCATAATGTCCTTGCTCACCGGCAAAAGCAGAGCCTATGAATACGGGATTCAAGATCAATAAAGCCAAGCACAAAAAAAACATTATGCTTCTACGCATTGCTTCCACCTTTACTTATCATTCGGATAGATCATCTTCCAGTCGTTTTTCATATCTACAATTGTCCAGCCTTTAGCCAAGGCTTCGTCAAGAGCTTTGTCAAAACGTCCGATGGCCGACTGACGATCATAAACCCACTCACGCTGGGCATCAGTATGGTGTACAAAAAGACAAAAACGGGCTCTGCTACCAGCAGCAGTCCATTGCATCATTTGCAAATCCCCATCGGAATTGCCAAACGAGGCAATTGGTCTACGGCCAATGTAAGACTCGATGCCTACGGGTTTACCTTCTCTATCATCGACGAAGTTAAATTCCGCGGTCTCCACGAGCACCGGCAGGCCATTGCGAAATTCAAACTTCTTCTTGTTGCTGGTTCCAATGACTTGTTCAGGCGGGATACCATAGGCCCTTTCTGACCATGGACGCATAAACTCAACGCTGCCACCGGAGACAATATAAGTTTTGAATCCGTTCGCGCGTAGATAAACAAGCAGCTCAAGCATCGGCTGGTATACCATCTCTGTATATAGCCGCTTGGTTTGAGGATGTCTTGCGGTAGCAATCCAGCCCTTAACGGATTTTTCAAATTCATCGGTAGTCATTTTCGACTGCGTAGCCATAAACATTGTCATCAGCGCATGGTCACCGCCGGATAAAGCAGTATTCAGGTCGCCTTTGAGCACAGAGGCAAAAGGTTCCTGGTTTTTCCACTCCGGATGCTGCGAGGCGAGTGCTTTGACGCGCTGGAAAACAAAGAAATATTGAAAATATACCGGTTGCTCTGCCCAAAGTGTGCCATCGTTATCAAAGGTAGCAATACGCTCCTCAAGCGGCACAAAATCCGGCGAACTAGGTTTGGTTACATCTTCGACAAAAGCGATGATGGCTTTCTTAGGCGCGGTTTCGTTCCAAGAAGGCAGCGGGTCGGCAGCACAAGCTATGTTTACAAAAAGTAACAAAACAAAAAATAATTTCATAAATAAGTTTTTCATAAACATACGCTATTCCTTTCCGAGCTTTTGCAACTTTGCCTGCATCAAGGGGCTCAATTTCTTCACAAGCTCTGCATTGTAGGAACTAGTAGGCATCGGCTTTACGGTAGAGTCTTTAGTTGGATTATGATTTTTCATTTCATCAGCGAAACCAATTATCTGTCCTGTCGCAATTGCATATTTACGCGATATCGCGGCAGGCGAGCCGTCTTTGACCGCCAGATCGACATCGGTCGTGACAATTGAAATTGTATTATCGCTGTTAAGGTAAACCTGGAAAGTGCGAAACTGTTGTGGGAAATCCCTCAATGATGAAGTCTCAACCTGCCAGAAACCTTTTTCAGGAGCGTTAAGCGGATCAGGTGATATAAATGCCTTGACCGTATTTAAATGACGATGCCCCGCAATCCACATAATCAAATTCGGATGGCTTTGAAGTTCAGTAATTAAATCCGGCAAAGTTACCGCGTTTTGAGGATCCGTCCACCAGCCCAATTCGGAATTAGGGGCAGTTACTTCCACGCCTATCGGTATATGCGCGGCGATAATCATCAGTTGGCCGGCAGCATCTCCGGCCGCGAGTTCTTTCTTTAGCCAATTCCAACGAGCCTGGTCAAGAAAACCATGCCCATGAATATCCAGGGAACCATCGTCTTCCTTTTGAGTGTCGTCAAGCACGATAACTTTAATTGGCACAGCCGGATTCGGCACGAAACTATAACAGGCAAAACCATTATTAGCGTCAGCCAAATTGAAACCGTGGCCAGGCGGGTTTGTTGACGTATTAAAAAATTCTTTCATCCACTCCGTTCTCAAAAGTGAGCGACGGTTCAAATCAGCAATAACCTTCGGAGGGGTTTTAAAATCTGCGACAAGCCCCGCGTATTTTATATCACCGTAAGCAGTCGAACCATCAAGCACGCCCATATAGTAATCGTGGTTATTTATTAACGCCGGATTTTTAAGGATATCTGCCGTAGCAAATACTTCATCGCTGATATAAGACTGCCGCAGATCTTTTCTATAACCATAATCCACTGGGATAGAACCCATCCAAAAATGATCGTGGTTGCCCAAAGCCTGATACCAGGGAATAGATTTATCCAACCCTGCTGCCTGATAAGGCTTCTGATAATCTATAGTACCAGCTCCAAGATGAGCCCCAGAGCTTGGGGTAATAGCCTTGCCGTCAAGAACATCGATATACCACCTTAGTTCGTTATATTGCGTGCTATTGCAGGTATCCCCCAGAGAAATACCAAAATCAAATGAATTTTGTTGATGCAGGGCGTTTATCGTC
>JALOBQ010000018.1 GCA_023228185.1 Candidatus Omnitrophota bacterium | reverse complement strand
CTCAAAGCTAATTATATTTTTGGCCAGTCATTTATCCTGATTTTAAATGTTACATTGCTTGCTTTATGTTTCAGTTTGATCTTTAAAGAATTTTCTTTTGTTAATTTCTGCAACATTGCTATATCCATCGCTAAAAATATTTTTTACGCTATTTTTAAGCAATTATTCATTGTCTAAATAGCCGTCCCTGTTTCGTCCCTGTTTCGAAACAGGGACGATATGGTGTTGGAGGAGTGGCAGAGTGGTCGAATGCGGCGGTCTTGAAAACCGTTGAGGCCGCAAGGTCTCCGAGGGTTCGAATCCTTCCTCCTCCGTTGATTTTCCCGACAAGAAGAATTCTGGAGAGTTGGCAGAGTGGTCGAATGCGGCGGTCTCGAAAACCGTTATCGTCGTAAGACGATCGGAGGTTCAAATCCTCCACTCTCCGCCAAGTTATAAGGTTTTGTTTATTTTTGCTGATCTTGAATTTTTAGGAGCAAAATGATCGAAAATAAAACAAACCCAAACATAATTATGTTCCAGTTATCCCAAGCGCTTTGTGTTTAAACACAGGCCTTGGGTTTTTTGTTATTCAGAAGGGGTAGAAAATGAAAGCGCAAAGCAAAAAACAAAAAGAACAACTTAATAAAGAGATTAAAAAAATAAACCTCCGTTTAAAGAAGATTAAAGCCGAAGGTTTCTTATACAGCGAAGAAGATTTGATTATTCAGGATAAGCTTGAATACGCTGAAAGCATTATCGCTACTGTGCGTGAACCGTTAGTGGTTTTAGATAATCAGTTAAGAGTGATTTCTGCCAGTAAATCTTTCTATGAGGTTTTTAAAACAATGCCCGAAAATACCGCAATGCGGTTTATCTATGATTTAGGGGATCAACAATGGGATATCCCTGAATTACGTAAACTTTTGAATGAGATCCTGCCAAAGCATAAAATAATTCACGATTTTAGAGTGAACCATTGTTTTCCTGTAATCGGTAAACGTTCGATGGTGCTTAACGCTGAATGGATCCCCAGGGAAGCTGTGCAGCCGCAATTAATTCTTTTAGCTATTGAGGATGTCACTGAATGGGAAAAGGTTGAAGCGTCTTTACGGGATAGCCAAATGAAAGTGCGCGCTGTTTTTGACCAGACTTTTCAATTTATCGGATTAATGAATAATGAAGGTATTGTGCTGGAGGCGAATAAATCGGCATTAGAGTTTGCTGGTATTAATTCAGCAGACGTAATCAACAAACCTTTTTGGGAAACAGTATGGTGGGCGCATTCAAAACAATTACAGGAGAAATTGCGTGAAGCGACTAAAAAAGCCGCGGCCGGAGAATTCATACGTTTTGAAGCAACGCATATGGCAAAAGACGGCAGCCTGCGGAATATCGATTTTTCTCTTAAGCCTGCTAAAGATGAATCCGGCAAGGTGATTTTTTTAATCCCCGAGGGACGCGATATTACTGATCGTAAAAAACTTGAAGAAGCATTAAGGGAATCTTACGCGGAGTTAGAGTTGCGCGTAAGGGTGCGTACCGCGGAACTATCTAAAGCCAATGATGACCTGCAAAATGAAATCAGTCAGCGCAGGCAGGTAGAAGAAGAATTAAAAAAGCGTATGCAGGATTTACATATTGCTCAAAAGGAAATGGAAAAAGCCAACTGGGAATTAAAAAATAAAATTAACCCAAATCTTTAGAAATAGCCCATTTTCGGAAAAATTATTTTTTCAAGCTAAAGTAATTTAATGATTCAGCCGAAAAGTTTGTTTTTCTATTGCTTTAGGGTCGATCCTGCGCTATAGTTTTTATCATGATCCCGCAAGATAAAATTAAAAATATCATTCAGTTATCGGTTGAGCAAGCGGCTGATTTTTTTAAGACCAGCTTAAGCGACGGGCTTTTGTCTTCCGAGGTTTTAAAAAGGCGCCAGCTTTACGGGCTTAATCAATTAAAAGAAAGCCAAGGCCGTTCCCCTCTTAAAATTTTCTTTGAGCAATTTCAGGATTTCATTATTTGGGTATTAATTGGCGCGAGTTTTGTCTCCGGATTTCTCAAAGAGTGGGTAGATGCTTTAGCGATTATCGGCATCGTTATTTTGAATGCGATATTAGGTTTTATTCAGGAGTTCCGCGCGGAAAAATCATTAGCCGCTTTAAAAAAATTATCTTCGCCTGTTACTAAAACTATCCGCGATCGCCAGCGCAATGTTATTGCTTCAATTGAGCTTGTGCCCGGCGATCTGATTGAACTCGAAGCCGGTGACCATATTCCGGCTGATTGCCGCCTGGTTTGGATTACCGCTAATTTTAACGTCCAGGAAGCCAGCCTTACTGGTGAGTCAACGCCTGTTTTAAAAACTACAATCGCTCTGCAGGATAAAGATCTGCCTTTGGCTGACCGGGCGAATATGGCTTATATGGGAACTTTTATTGTTTCCGGCAAGGCAAAAGCGATTGTCGTTGATACCGGTATGAATACGGAATTAGGCAAAATTGCCGGAATGATCCAGGGCATAAAAGATGAGTCCACGCCTTTGCAGAGAAAATTAGAGGAATTCGGCAAGTGGATGGTTTATCTTTGTTTTCTGCTGGTGGGTTTGGTTTTTGTTTTAGAGTGGTTGCGCGGAGCTAAATTAATTGATGTTTTTCTGACTGCGGTAAGCCTTGCGGTTGCCGCTATTCCCGAAGGGCTTCCCGCGGTAGTAACGATAGCTTTAGCATTGGGCGTTCAGCGCATGGTAAAAAAACACGCCTTGATTAGAAAATTGCCCTCTGTTGAGACTTTAGGTTGTACGACAGTGATCTGTTCGGATAAAACCGGAACTTTGACTAAAAATGAAATGACCGCGCAGGTGATTTTCGCAGGCAATGAAACTTTTAAAATATCCGGCATTGGCTACGCGGCAATAGGGGAATTTTTCCTGAATGGAAAACAAGTTGATCCTGGCAAATATGCGCAATTGCAAAAGTTATTACAGGCGGCAGTGCTTTGTAACGGCGCCGAATTAGTCAAAGCTGGCGTGGGATATAAAATTATCGGCGATCCTACGGAAGCCGCGCTTTTAGTTGCTGCGGCAAAAGCGGGGATCTGGAAAAGCGAAGAAGAAAAAAAGTTTGTTTTCGTAGATGAAATTCCTTTTGATTCCGAGCGTAAGAAAATGTCTATCCTGCGTGGATATGGCGGCCAAACGATTGCTTTTGTCAAAGGCGCCCCGGATATGTTGGTTGGTGATTGCGATTATATTGAAGAGGACGGAGTAGCCCGTAGGATTACGGAAGCCGATAAAGAGAATTTACTTAAAATAAACGATCGATTCGCTGACCAGGCTTTGCGAGTTTTAGCAATTGCCCGGCGTAATTTAGACGGAGTTTCTTCCGGATACCAGGCTGATACAGTTGAGAAAGGGCTTACCTTTCTTGGATTAATCGCGATGATCGATCCGCCCAGGCAAGAAGTCAAAGAGGCGGTTATAAAATGTAAACAAGCCGGCATCAAAACTGTAATGATTACCGGCGATCATAAAAATACTGCTCTTGCCATTGCCAGGGAATTGGGGTTTCTGGCCGAGAGTTCTTTGGCATTAAGCGGCGAAGAATTGGACGCGTTGAGCGAGGAAAGTTTGCTTGAAAATATCGAGAAAATTTTTGTTTACGCCCGCGTTACGGCGGAACATAAATTGAGGATTGTCAAGGCTTGGCGTAAGAAAGGTTATATTGTGGCGATGACCGGCGACGGCGTCAATGACGCGCCAGCGGTTAAAGAAGCGGATATCGGCGTGGCAATGGGGATAACCGGCACTGATGTGACCAAAGAAGTCTCGGATATGATCATTACCGATGATAACTTTGCCTCAATTGTTTCGGCTGTCGAAGAAGGCAGGGGAATCTACGAAAATATCAAAAAATTTGTGCATTATCTTCTTTCCTGCAATGCCGGAGAAATATTAGTGATGTTTTTATCTTCTTTAATCGGTTTACCCGTGCCGTTGTTGCCTATCCAAATTCTCTGGATCAATCTTGTCACTGACGGCCTGCCGGCTTTAGCTTTAGGCGTTGACCCGGTTGAGCCTGGGATTATGCGTCGGTTGCCGCGCAAGACTAATCAGCCGGTAGTCACAAAAGAAAGAGCATGGTTAATACTAAGCCAGGGCGTTTTTATTGCTTTCTGTAGTTTGTTGGCGTTTAGTTTTGTCCTTTTTATCGAAAAAGAGGGCCTGCCGCGGGCGAGAACCGCGGCTTTCATTGTGCTTGCCTGTTCGCAGCTATTCCATTCTTTTAATTGCCGCAGTATCTATCAATCTATTTTTAAATTGGGGATTTTCAGCAATATTAAATTAGTCTTGGCGACTTTTATATCGTTTTCATTACTGGTGGTGGCGGTGTATTTGCCTTTTGCGCAATCAATATTTAAAACCGAAGCGTTAGGGGCATTTGATTGGTGTTTAGTGTTAGCAATTTCTTCTTTTCCGCTTTGGGCAGAAGAGATCCATAAATTATTTATACGCGGTAGAATCAATACCCGCGGGGTAAGTTATGCCGGCAATTAGTTAGCGATTAATAAAAGGAGGATGTAATGAAACTCAATATTGGGATTTTGTTATTATTGTGTTTTTTTCTTTTTCCGGTAAATAGCGCGTTTGCTACAGTTAAGGGTTATACCTATCCTTATGATATCTCGCAAATCGAGTGGCAGATTTTGAATTGGACCGCGGCCTACCGCGACACGACTACTCCCGGGGATCCATTTATTTTAGAGCGGATAGAATATGACCGTCCGACAAGAAAAGTGATGATTTATTTAAGAGGCAGTGTCGAACTTGCCAGCGATGAAAATCTTCAAAAATCGCTCAATGGATGCGCAAGATTGTTTAAGCAACGTTTTACGGATATTACTCCAGAAGGAGATTTCTACATATCTTATAAACTCACTTCTTCTGACGGCCAGAATAATTTAACTTATAAAGAGTATAAGCAAGGTTCTTTTAGCGACGTCCAGCCGCTTCCTGCCGACAACTCTTTGTAGACAGTCTATGTAAGTGTATGCGTTAACTAGAGTTATGTAACAAATACGAGTGAGGTAAATATATGCATTTCTTTTGTAACTTCATAATTTGCAGTCAGTTACGTAGACTGTTTACTCAATGAAAGAGAAAATATTAATTGTAGAAGATGAAAAAGATATTGTAAAGATGTTGGAGTATAACCTGAAAAAAGAGGGTTTCCAGGTTACTTCCTGCCGGGATGGGGAAGATGCTCTTGATCTGGTTTTGCGGGAGGTTCCGGATCTAATTATTCTGGACTTGATGCTTCCCGGTTTAGACGGCCTGGAAGTCTGCAAGATTCTAAAAAAAGAAAGTAAAACTTCGCTGATTCCTATAATTATGCTTACGGCAAAATCCCAGGAGTCAGATAAAGTTATCGGGCTGACAATGGGAGCTGATGATTATGTTACGAAACCTTTTAGCCCGCGTGAGCTTGTGGCAAGGATCAAGGCTGTCCTGCGCAGGGCTGATGATAAGAATAAAACCCCGGAAATTTTAAAGGTTGGTGAGCTCTGTGTTGATTTTGCCAAAATCAGCGTTAGTGTTAAAAATAAGCCGGTTGAACTTACCGCCAAAGAATTTGAGCTGCTGAAGATGCTTTTAAAAGTTAAGGGCAGGATGTTGTCCCGGGATTATCTTCTGGATAATATCTGGGGTTATGACCACGCCATGGAGATCCAAACACGCACCGTTGATGTGCATATCCGGACTTTGCGTAAAAAATTAAAAAGTGAAGCGCGCAGGATCATTACTGTTAAGAATTATGGTTATCGATTTGAATCGGAGGATTAGTGTTTTTTTTAAAGAGCCTTAAATTCAAGCTTTTGTTTTCTTATCTACTGGTTATTTTATTCTCTTTCAGTTTAGCCACGTTTTTTCTGAATAAACGCCTAGAAGCAAATTCCCTCCACGAACTTAAAAATTCTTTAACCAGCCAGGCTTTATTGATTGAAAGCCGCCTTTCATCTGTCAACCTTTCGCAGGCTAATGCAGCAGGCCTGGAAACTTTGGTAAAAGAATTAACCCCCAGGATTAAAGCCCGCATTACGATCATTGATATGGCTGGTAATGTCCTGGCTGAATCAGAGAGGCCATTTTCAGATACCCTGAAGATGGAAAACCACGCGCAACGCCCGGAAGTAAAAGAAGCTTTAAATGGGGTTACGGGCGAGAATATACGTTATTCCTCAACACTTAAGATGAAAATGCTTTATTTAGCGATACCGATTAAGCTTGCCAACGCGATAACCGGCGTAGTGCGTTTGGCGATGCCTTTAGACAGCGTTGAGCGGATGCTTTTTGGCGTAAGAAAGATAATCTATCTAAATATGTTTTTTGCTTCGATTTTAGTTTTTGTGCTTGGTTTTATCTTTACCTCCGGGATTGTCAATCCGCTGAATAAGATTATTTATCTCTCCCGTAAGTTTTCAGTCGGTGATTTCAACCACAGGATCTATCATCCGGCAAAAGATGAGATTGGCGAATTGGCCGATACCTTGAATAAAATGGCCCAGAGTTTAGAAGAAAAGATCAGTGAGGTCAAGCTTAAGAGCCAACAACTGGAAGCGGTATTCCAAAGCATGATTGAAGGTATTATTGTCGTGGATAAACAAAGCCGGATTATTTCCATGAATCCTTCGATTAAGAGTATTTTCGATATTCGTAGTGACAGTTCTTTTGGTAAACCGGTTATTGAAATTATTCGTAATAATGAATTGGCGGAGATTGTGAAAAGTGTTTTAAATAGCGGCCAGGCGGTTTCTCGGGAGCTAACTTTGCTTTGGCCGGTGGAGAAAGTTTTTCAGGTGAATGCCGCACCGGTTATCGAAAAGGGAACTTGTTCGGCCTGCCTCTTGGTTATTCACGATATAAGTGAAATACGTAAATTAGAAAATATGCGCCGTGATTTTGTGGCGAATGTTTCGCATGAGTTAAAAACCCCGCTTACTTCAATTAAAGGATTCGTGGAAACTTTGTTGGAAGGCGCTTTAGAGGATAAGGAAAACAGCCGTAATTTTTTAAAAATCGTGCAGGACCACGCTAACCGCCTGGATAATCTGATCAGCGATTTGTTGAAATTGTCTTATTTGGAATCCAAAGGGGCTTTGCTTAAGAAGCAGGATGTTGATTTAAGCAAATTAACCAAAGAAGTGTTGGTTGGTTTTACTTCGCAGATAAGAAATAAAAATATCGAAGTAGAGAACAGTTTACCGGAAGCCTTGATTGCGCAAGCCGATGCGGATAAAATTGAACAGGTTCTGATAAACCTTATTGATAACGCGATCAAGTTTAATAAAGAACGCGGTTTGGTCAAGGTATACAGCCAGGATATGGGCGATAAAATAAAAATTATCGTTGAAGATTCAGGCGTGGGCATCTTGCCAAGGGATATATCGCGCATTTTTGAACGGTTTTACCGGGTGGACAAGGCGCGCTCGCGCTCACTCGGAGGAACCGGGTTAGGCTTATCCATCGTTAAACATATCATCGAACTGCATGCGGGAAATACAGGCGTAGAGAGCACTGAAGGCCTGGGTTCCGCATTCTGGTTTACTCTCCCCAAATAACCGTTTTACCAATCCAGTAATACTTTACGAACATTTTACATCCCCTTGAAGCGCATTTAACGGGTTTGTTTTATACTTTAATCATGATTAGAAAAATCAGGAATACATGGTTAAGGTTAACCCGTTACATCAGAGAAGTTATCGACGAAGAAATTAGAAATATCGATAACTACTGCGGGCAATTTTCTTAAAAAATGAAAAACTCAAAAAAGATAATTATTGTTGAGGATGATCCGGATATCAATAACCTCATCGCTTATAATTTGCGGAAAGCAAGTTTTAACGTTGAACAGGTTTTTGACGGCCTTAGCGCTGAACAAAAATTAAGCAATGAGTATTTTGATATCGTGATCCTGGACATTATGCTTCCCGGGATAGATGGATTTGATATCTGCCGTAATCTTAAGGAGAATCCTTTTAACGGAAGAAACTTTATTATTATGATCAGCGCTAAATCCAGCCAAAAGGATCAGCTTTATGCGCATATCCTGGGAGCTGACGCTTATTTAACAAAGCCGTTTTCCGTAGCCGCCCTGATGGATATTGTTAAAGAAGTTAACCAGATGCAGAGTCAGGATTTTGTCGTTACACATAAATGATTTTGCCGCGAAAGGAGGCAATATTAATGAATATACTTTGGCTAATGGCGGCTATGCGCATGAATCTATCAAGAAAACCGAAAAAAACTTATTTCAGATTCAGATTAAAAGAATGTATGGAACTGTTTAAACAAAAAGGAGGAGTAAAATGAAGAGATTGTTCAATGTTATGTTGTTGGCGTTATTTATCGCAGTTTATCTGCCGCATAACGCCGGCGCCGGCGAGGTGGATATATTATTACAGAAATTAGTAGAAAAAGGCGTGCTTACTCAGGGCGAGGCGCAGCAGGTAGGCACAGAAACAAAAGAGCAGGTAAAAAAAGAAATCTCTCAAGGTAAATCCTTTTCACTTCCTGCCTGGGTGCAGAATGTCAAGCTTAAGGGTGATTTGCGTTTGAGATATCAATACAAACACGATAAAGCAACTGGCGATTATGAGAAAGATACTAATATAGGGCGCGTGCGCGCGCGTCTTGGGTTAGAAGCTAAAGTTAATGAGAAAATACTGGCGGGAATAGGCATTGCCACCGGTAGCGGAGATCCGCGTTCAACGAATATTTCTTTTGGCGATTATAACAGTAAGAAGACTTTGGTACTTGATTACGCTTACGCCAAATATAATGCTTTACCTTGGTTAACTTTAGTAGGCGGCAAGATGTATTTAAATGATACTCTTTGGGAACCGACTGATCTGATTTGGGATACGGATATTACGCCTGAAGGCGCGGTGATCCAGCTGAATAAGAACGTTAATCCTAACCTGGCGTTATCGATGAACCTCGGAGCGCTTATTGTTAGTGCGGATACTTCCAGCGATACCGATGCACCGATGGCCTATATTATCCAGCCGCAAGCCAGCTATAAATTTAATGACGATCTGTCATTAAAAGGCGCTTTGTCTTTCCAATCATTTCACAATGTCAAAGGCCATGCGTGTTCGAAATATGCTTCGGGTTCCAATACGGGTATAACTAAGATTGGCTCGGCGGATGCAACGGGAAATTACGTTTATGACTATCAGATGCTTAATCCGGCATTGGAATTGAAAGTTATACAGCCTTTTAAGGCACTTGGGTTAAATATAGAGACTCTGAAATTGTTTGGCGAATATGTAAATAACCTTGATGTGTCAAAAGGCGCAAGCGGTTATTCCATGGGTTTTCAATTTGGCAATGACAAAATAGAAAAATGGGGCGATTGGCAGTTCAGGTATGTTTATGCCATGCTTGGCAGAGACGCTGTGCTTGACGTATTGCCTGATTCCGACCGTTATAGCGGTAAAACCGGGATGAGAAGCCACGAAGGCTCTTTAAGTTACGGGTTAGGTAAGAATGTTTCTTTGGGTTTGGATGTTTACCGTTCCTGGAGCATCATTGGCGCCAAAGCTCCGGAAACATTGATCCAAACTGATATCAATATGAAATTTTAATAGTTAAACTTGTTAATGCTTGCTTTAAAAACAAATGTAAATTTAATGAAATGAGAGGAGAGATAAAAATGAAGCTAATTAAGTTACTTATGTCGGCAATCTTTGTTTTTGGGATCGTGTTTCCTTGTTACGCGGAGAAAATAGTTATGGAAGGTTCAACTACGGTTTTACCTATCGCGCAAAGAGCGGCAGAGGTTTTTATGCAAAAGAACCCGCAAACTGATATTTCTGTGCGCGGTGGAGGTTCAGGCGTGGGTATTGCTTCTATAATTGACGGCACATGCGATATCGGTAATTCTTCGCGGCCGATCAAAGACAGCGAATTGGATAAAGCGGCAACTAACAGAAAGGATATTAAGGCGCATGTTGTTGCGATGGACGGAATCGCTGTGATTGTTAATCCGGGTAATAATATCAGCGCTTTAAGCAAAAAACAAATTAAAGATATTTATACGGGCAAGGTTTCTGGGTGGTCAGCTGTCGGAGGATCAGGCGAAAAGATTGTCGTTATCTCCCGTGATACTTCCAGCGGGACATTTGAGGCTTTCGGCGAATTGGTCCTGGATAAAGAAAAAGTAAGGCCGGATGCTCTGATGCAGGCATCTAACCAGGCGATTGCTTCGATTGTTGCCAGGACCCCCGGGGCAATCGGTTATGTGGGGTTAGGGTATATTTCTTCCGAAGTTAAAGCAGTCGCAGTTAACGGGGTGATGCCTTCAAAAGAAACAGTTTTGAGCAATAAATATCCAATTGGCAGGCCATTATTCATGTATACTAATGGGGAGCCAAAAGGCGCTGCCAAGGAACTTTTGGATTTTATAAAAAGTTCAGAAGGCCAGAAGTTGGTTGAAGTAGAAGGATTTGTAGGGTTAAAATAAAAGTTCGCTTGAAGTTAAATTCAGGTTGCGGCAGGTTAACTGCCTGCCGCAACATTTTAAAAAAGGCAGATCTGATGCGGATAAAAGAAAAATTATATAAATGGATTTTTACGATACTCGCGTTTGCTTCGTTAGTTTTTTTAACCGGCATAGTTATCGTTTTGTTTAAGGAAGCATTGCCGATCTTTAAAAAGGTTAAATTCCTGGAGTTTGTCATGGGAAGGTTTTGGTATCCTACTTATCAGCCTCCGGAATTTGGGATATTGCCTTTAATCCTTGCGTCATTCTGGGTTTCCTTTGGCGCGATGTTAGTTTGCGTGCCTTTAGGAGTGGGAAGCGCGCTCTACCTTAATGAGCTGGCGGGTTATCGTCAGAAGGCGGTATTAAAGCCGCTGGTAGAGATTTTAGCCAGTATTCCTTCAATCGTTTATGGTTTTTTCGGAATGGTCGTTTTATCGCCTTTTTTACAAAAGGTATTCCATTTGCCTACTGGCCTGTGCGCTTTTACAGCTAGTTTGACTTTAGGGATTATGGCAACGCCGACAGTCTGCAGTATTGCCGAAGATGCTTTAAGCTATGTTCCCCGGTCATTCCGTGAAGCTTCATTTGCCGTGGGAGCTAACCGCTGGCAGACATTAACTCGCGTAGTGATTCCGGCAGCCGGTTCCGGGATATCCACGGCGATAATCTTGGGAATGAGCAGGGCAATCGGAGAAACAATGACCGTGTTGATGGTTGCCGGTGGAGCCGCGGTAATTCCAAAGTCATTTTTTGAACCGTTGCGGCCGATGACTTCCGCGATTGCCGCGGAGATGGGTGAGGCGCCTATGGGAGGCGATCATTTTCACGCTTTATTTGCTATCGCCCTGGTATTATTTTTAATTACTTTTATTTTTAATATCATTGCTGAATTAATCAGCCGCAGATTCAGGCTGAAACTTGGGTTTTCCGGATGAAAAAAAATATAGTCCAAAAAATCGGGTTTAGTTTCCTTTTTCTTTGTATTCTGGTTACGATTTTATTTTTATTCGCAATTATTTATTTTCTCGGTGTAAACGGAGTAAAAGTATTATCCTGGGGATTTTTTACTCAATCACCCAGGGATGCTATGACTGCCGGAGGAGTGGCCCCGGTAATCCTGGGGACGGTTTATCTTACGCTGGGAGCTGTTCTTTTTGCTTTACCATTGGGTTTAGCTTGCGCAATATACCTTTGTGAATATTCGCCAAAAGGATATATTGTAAATATTATTAGAATAAGTATTAATAACCTCGCGGGTGTTCCGTCGGTAGTTTTTGGGTTATTCGGCCTGGCGATCTTTGTTAAATTATTTGGTTTCGGGGTATCTATTCTTTCCGGGAGCTTAACTTTGGGGATATTGGCTTTACCTTTAATTATTTCCTCAGCGCAGGAAGCTTTAACGGCTGTGCCGCATTCTTTAAGAGAAGCCTCATTGGCATTAGGAGCGACTAAATGGCAGACAATCAAAAGAGTTGTTTTGCCCGCGGCGTTACCCGGTATTCTTACGGGTGTGATTTTAAGTATTGGCAGGGTAGCCGGAGAGACCGCGCCTATTTTATTTACCGCCGCGACGTTCTACCTTAAAGGATATCCTAAATCGGTTTTTTCTGAAGTGATGGCTCTGCCGTATCATATTTACGCGTTGATGACCGAAGGGTCGCATCCAGCGCAGCAGACAGCGATTGCTTACGGCTGCAGCCTAATTTTGCTAATTTTAGTATTATTAATTTCCGGCGTGGCAATTATAATGCGCCAGAAACAAAGGAGTCAGTTCTATGGATAAGCAGTTGAAGATGCGGGCGGAAAACGTGAACTTTTTTTATGGTAAACACCAGGCGTTAAAAAACATTAATCTGGATATTTTTTCTAATCAGGTAATCGCGATTATCGGGCCTAGCGGGTGCGGTAAATCAACTTTTATCAGGCTGCTTAACCGTATGCACGAGATACTTCCGCATACTTTACTCACTGGGCGTATTTGCCTGGACGGCAAAGATATTTTGGCTAGCGAAGTTGATTCGGTGGATATTCGTAAGCGCGTAGGTATGGTTTTCCAGAAACCTAATCCGTTTCCGAAGAGTATTTTTGAGAATGTAAGCTATGGCCTGGAGGTGAACGGTATTAAAGATAAACAATTTATAGAAGAAAAGGTTGTGGAATCGTTAAAGAAATCCGCGCTTTGGGATGAAGTTAAATGCAGGATGCATGAAAGCGCTTTGAAACTTTCCGGCGGCCAGCAGCAAAGGCTTTGCATTGCCCGCTGCCTGGCAGTTTCCCCGGAAGTGCTGTTATTTGACGAACCCTGTGCCAGCCTTGACCCGATATCCACAAGAAAAATTGAAGAGTTGATTTTAGAGTTAAAAAAGGATTATACT
>JALOBQ010000118.1 GCA_023228185.1 Candidatus Omnitrophota bacterium | reverse complement strand
TAAAATAATGATTTTTTTATTTTTTGTGGTTTTAACTTCATCTTCCAATTCATAAGTAGAATAATAATACGGCGTATGCGCTTCAAACTCCGCGGCGCAAGTATCCACCGATTTAAAAGTAGCGGTAATTCCGTTTTTCTTGCGAAGATTTCTTACTGAAACTTCATCGCAATTAGTAAGCTCAGCGATTTGCCGGTCGCTAAAACCATATTCTTTGGCTTTGCGTAATGACTCCGGGCGCAAATACTTATTTTTAGAAAATTCTCTTTTCAGGGTATTTTCCAGATCAACAATTTCACGGATATTCTCAATAAACCAGGGATCGATCTTAGTCAAAGCGATGATCTTTTTATTGCTGTAACCTTTTTCTAAAGCATATTTGATATAAAAAATCCGCGAAGCATTCGCTTCTTTTAATCTTTGTTTGATCTTACGATCAGAAATCTCCTGATATTTTAGTTTGCTATCCAACCCGCTGTGGCCGATTTCCAAGCCCCTTAAACCTTTCTGCAAGGCTTCTTTAAAGGTGCGGCCGATGGCCATTGTCTCGCCGACTGATTTCATCGATACGCCTAAAATATCCTTTGCCTCGGGGAATTTTTCAAAAGTAAAACGCGGGATTTTTACCACGCAATAATCGATTGCCGGTTCAAAACAAGCAGGCGTTTCTTTAGTAATATCATTGGGGATTTCATCAAGCGTATAACCTACAGCTAATTTCGCGGCAATTTTAGCAATCGGAAATCCTGTTGCTTTAGAGGCTAACGCGGAACTGCGCGAAACCCTCGGATTCATCTCAATTACTACCATGCGCCCGGTTTCCGGATGCATGGCAAATTGAATATTCGAACCGCCGGTCTCAACCCCGATCTCTCTGATACAGGCGATTGCCGCGTCGCGCATCAACTGATATTCTTTATCCGTTAATGTCTGGATCGGCGCTACGGTAATACTATCGCCGGTATGAATACCCATCGGGTCAAGATTCTCAATTGAACAAATTACCACCACATTATCTTTGAGATCGCGCATCACTTCCAACTCAAATTCTTTCCAGCCAATCAACGACTCCTCAATCAGGATCTCGCTGATCATACTTGATTCTAGGCCGCGCCGGGCTAACTCTTTAAAATCTTTAAATGAATAAGCGATACTGCCGCCGGTTCCTCCTAAAGTGAAACTCGGCCGGATGATCAAAGGAAATCCGATCATCTTAGCGACTTTAATCGCTTCTTTTAAATTATAAGCCTTATCGCTTTTAGGCAGGTCCAGTCCGATTTTTTGCATTGCCGCTTTAAATAACAACCTGTCTTCGCCCTTTTTAATCGCTTTAATATTTGCGCCAATAGTTTGAACCTTATATTTTTTCAGTATCCCTTTTTCCGCAAGGCCCACGGTAAGATTTAAAGCAGTCTGGCCCCCTAATGTAGGCAGTAACGCGTCCGGCCTTTCTTTAGCAATGATCTTCTCTAATACCTCGATAGTTAACGGTTCAATATAAGTTCTATCGGCAAGTTCAGGATCAGTCATAATTGTGGCGGGATTTGAGTTAACCAAAATAACCTTGTAGCCTTCTTGCCTTAATACCTTACAGGCCTGGCTTCCGGAATAATCAAATTCACAAGCCTGGCCGATAACGATCGGGCCAGAACCAATAATCAGGATTTTCTTAATATCAATACGTTTTGGCATATTTTTTCATTAAAGTGATAAAATCTCCAAATAAATACTGCGCGTCATGCGGCCCAGCAGAAGCTTCAGGATGAAATTGCACGGAAAATACAGGTAATTCTTTATGGCGTAAACCTTCTAAAGTCTGGTCATTTAAATTTATGTGAGTAATCTCTATTTTGCTTTGATCTAATGAATCTATATCCACGCAAAATCCGTGGTTCTGCACTGTGATAGAAACTTTACCGGTCCTTAAATCTTTCACCGGATGGTTTGCTCCATGATGGCCGAATTTTAATTTATAGGTTTTGCCGCCCAAGGCTTGCCCAAGCATCTGATGCCCCAGGCAAATACCGAAAATCGGTAACTTCCCGATCAATTTACGCGTAGTTTTAACGACATATCCGACTGCGGCCGGATCACCCGGGCCATTAGGCAAAAGCAAACCATCGGGTTTTAAGCTTAAAATTTCTTCAAAAGACGCATGCGCAGGCAGGACAATCACCCGGCAATTGTATTCAGCTAATTGCCTCAAAATGTTGTATTTTAGCCCGCAATCAAGCACTACTACTTTATGCGCTGTTTGTCTGGCGCCTGGCCAAAAATATTTTTTATCTACAGTAACCTGTTTTACTAAATCAATACCTGCTAATCCTGAAGAATGTTTTGCTTTTCTGACTAAACTGCGCGGATCCAAATCTATAGTTGAAAGCGCTGCTTTCATTGCTCCGGCTTTCCTAATATGCGTGGTAAGCGCGCGCGTATCTATACCCTGGACAGCTAAAATTTTATTTTCTTTAAGATAATCCGGCAAAGATTGGCTGCTGCGCCAGTTGCTGGCGATCTTGCTGCACTCTTTAACTAGAAAACCTTCCAAGAAAGGTTTACGCGACTCTGCGTCCTCCCGATTAACGCCATAATTACCTATCAAGGGATAAGTCATCGTTACAATCTGGCCTTTATAAGAAGGATCAGTGAGGATCTCCTGATAACCAGCCATGCTGGTATTAAAAACTACCTCACCGTATCTTTCGCCGTTTGCGCCGAAAGATTGCCCGCAAAAAACCTTACCGTCTTCTAACGCCAGTATTGCTTTCATATGTTTTTAACCTGAGCTTGAGTTAATGCCGCCTTAATAAACCCTCTAAATAAAGGATGTGCCACATCCGGTTTAGATTTAAACTCCGGATGAAATTGCACCGCGATAAAATAAGGATGCTTTTTGATCTCAATAATTTCAACTAAGTTTTTTTTCGGATACATCCCGGAAAAGATCATCCCTTTACTT
>JALOBQ010000117.1 GCA_023228185.1 Candidatus Omnitrophota bacterium | reverse complement strand
TCAGCGCCTCTTCCATTTGCGCAAAACAGCCGGCTAAACCGCTTGAATCATAAGTAGTGATCAGCGAAAGTGGATTCTTGAAAAGTAGGGGAGTTTTTTTGAATTGGGTTAAAACAAGCATGGCCTTTTTAAAAGCCTGGGTGCTCTTATAAAAGAGCTAGGTCATGGCTGTTTTAAATAAATATTTGCTGGTTTTAGCGGTAGTTGCAAAAACTTAGAGGTAAAGAGAATTCCGTGTTCCTTAAATTTGAGATCACTACCTGCAAATCATCTTTTTTCGCGGAGCTTACCTTTATTTTCTCGCCTTCAATCTGCGCCTGCACTTTTAAACCAAAACCTTTAATGATTCCGGCAAGTTCCTTGGCTTTTTCTTTATCCAGGCCCATACAGATATCTACCGCCTGCCGGAGATACCCTTCAAAAGCTTTCTCAGGGTCATTAAATTTAAGCGATTTTAAAGAAATATTTCTTTTAGCCAGGCGGGTAACCAGCATATCGGTAAGCGCGCGCAGTTTAAAATCATCGTCGGCAATCAGAGTAATCTTTTTTTCTTTGCGCTCGAAATCAACAGAAGCCTTGCTGTTCCTGAAATCATACCTTTGCGCAAGCTCTTTTTTCGCCTGGTTTACCGCGTTATCCACTTCCTGCAAATCCACTTCCGAAACAATATCAAATGAAAAATTAGCCATTTTACCTTCCTCTCTATTTATATCTACAAAATAAATACATAAATTACCCTTCGTAGGCAATCATAGAATTCTATATAAAACAATTAATTGAAGAAATCAAGCCTTTTCTTCAATAATAAACTTACTTATTGAAGTTGCCACAACAATAAAGCTTCCGCAGGGCAACTGTTGAGGCCTTAACTAATCAAAAAATCAACACAAAGTTCAACGACTCAAAAATTCCTTCAAGCCGGTCTTTTCCTGCGTATTCCTTGCTAACCTTTGCGGTAAGAGAACATCTATCTTTAACCGCCCAGTAAACAATCTGCGCCCCAACACCACTAATAGTATTTTTGGTCTTACTCGTAGCCGCGCTTCCGGAATCATCGGTAATCTGCCACTGATTATACCCGCTAAGCCCAATTTCAACACGCGGATGCAAATACTGGCTTACACCATATTCAATTGTCATCGTCTGGCCTGGCTGAATATCCGTATCGATTTTCTTACTATTCCATTCATAGGTAGGAGTAAACATAAAAGCCGTAGTTTTATTTTCAAAGGGATAGAAATAAGTAGCTGCCTGCAGGCGCTGTGAAAAAAATCCCATACCAACGTTAGCGACTTTATCTTTGTCGTAAGCGCCGGTCGGAAGCGTTACGGCATAGCTAAACGCCAGGTCATATTTCTTGCCTCGCCAGTCCAGCCAGAGAGGCTGAACAATTAAATCCCCGAGCCCCCACTGCTCGCCCTTGATTTTAACTTCTTCTCCCTTGGAAAAATCCCGTGAATGCGACCCTACTTTAATCGTACCTGATGCTGTCCCCTGGACAGCGACATTAACGCTCGTATAGCCCCATGATGGTATTATCATAAACCCATAATCAGCTCCTAAAATCTTTTTATCGGTAGCCCAGGCAAGCGCAAGGGACTGCATCGCGCTGTGTATATTAAAATCCAAGTTCGCGTTAAGAGTGCCTGTGATTGTGATCGGCACTGATTTCACATCCCCTCTCCATGAGCCTGAAACATTCACTGAATCAAGAGTGTTACCGCTTGAGTTTTTCATTTTGTCTGCATGATAATAAGTATCATAGCCGATCAGATAAAAACCTTTGGACGGCATAACATAATCTCTCACCGCCATAGGCGCAGGAGCATAATGCCCTTGCTCACCGGCAAAAGCAGAGTCTATGAATACGGGATTCAAGATCAATAAAGCCAAGCACAAAAAAAACATTATGCTTCTACGCATTGCTTCCACCTTTACTTATTATTCGGATAGATTATCTTCCAGTCGTTTTTCATATCTACAATTGTCCAGCCTTTAGCCAAGGCTTCGTCGAGAGCTTTGTCGAAACAGCCGATGGCCGACTGACGATCATAAACCCACTCACGCTGGGCATCAGTATGGTGTACAAAAAGACAAAAACGAGCTCTGCTACCAGCAGCAGTCCATTGCATCATTTGCAAGTCCCCATCGGAATTGCCAAATGAGGCAATCGGTCGACGGCCAATATGAGACTCAATGCCTACGGGTTTACCTTCTCTATCATCGACGAAGTTAAACTCCGCGGTCTCCATGAGCACCGGCAGGCCATTGCGAAATTCAAACTTCTTCTTGTTGCTGGTTCCAATGACTTGTTCAGGCGGAATACCATAGGCCCTTTCTGACCATGGACGCATAAACTCAACGCTGCCACCAGAAACAATATAAGTTTTGAATCCGTTCGCGCGTAGGTAAACAAGCAACTCAAGCATCGGCTGATATACCATCTCCGTATATAGCCGCTTGGTTTGAGGATGTCTTGCGGTAGCAATCCAACCCTTAACGGATTTTTCAAATTCATCGGTAGTCATTTTCGACTGCGTAGCCATAAACATTGTCATCAGCGCATGGTCACCGCCGGATAGCGCAGTATTCAGGTCGCCTTTGAGCACAGAGGCAAAAGGTTCCTGGTTTTCCCACTCCGGATGCTGCGAGGCGAGTGCTTTGACGCGCTGGAAAACAAAGAAGTATTGAAAATATACCGGTTGCTCTGCCCAAAGTGTGCCATCGTTATCAAAGGTAGCAATACGCTCCTCAAGCGGCACAAAATCCGGCGAACTAGGTTTAGTTACATCTTCGACAAAAGCGATGATCGCCTTTTTAGGCGCGGTTTCGTTCCAAGAAGGCAGCGGGTCGGCAGCACAAGCTATGTTTACAAAAAGTAACAAAACAAAAAATAATTTCATAAATAAGTTTTTCATAAACATACGCTATTCCTTTCCGAGCTTTTGCAACTTTGCCTGCATCAAGGGGCTCAATTTCTTCCCAAGCTCTGCATTT
>JALOBQ010000116.1 GCA_023228185.1 Candidatus Omnitrophota bacterium | reverse complement strand
CGATCACGGCTAATGTTCCGGAACCTGATTGCGGAATCCCATTTTCTTTACGGCTGACCTGGGGGTTATGCTGTGTCCCGTTCCAGGCGATAAAACCCGTGCCTCCGCCTAAAAATATCTTCGTGCCGATGCCAATAGTCTTATACTCCGGATCTTTCAACAACGGCGAAAGCTGGCCGGCTGAACAATAATTAGCATTACCTAAATCTGGTTTAAGCATTCCTAAATAAGTATAGATCGGTTTATGCGATAAGTTAACCGCCACGCTGTAATTCTGGTAACAGTTACGTATATTGAATAAAACCGCTTCATTAAGATCCTTGATATTAATCAAGGTTTCTAATTTTTTACGCGGATAACAATCCGTGCCGTAAGCAGTCGCTTCCAGGCGGACGTCTCTTCCGGCAACCAGATCCTGGATCACGTGGCCGCCGCCATATTTAAACTCTCCCGGAAAAACTTTATTCCGCGGATCATCGTCAGGTATCGCTGTAGCGCCAAGATAAAAATCAACCGCCGCCAGCCCCGTATAACATGGGACATCATTAAGCTTGCATGTTCCGCCGCCAATCTTAATCCTCGGCGTTGAATGCCCGATATTAAAATAAGCCCCGCTTGAACACATCGGGCCAAAAGTACCGGTAGTGACAACGTCAACCTCCTCGGCTGTCTTCTTGATGCCCTTTTCCCGCACCAGGTCAATTACCTCTTCAGCAGTAACAACGACTACCTGGCCTTTTTTTATTTTTTCATTGATTTCTTTGATTGTTTTCATTTATTCTATTCCTTATAACGCGACTACCTCTTTAACCTCCGGAACTTCTTGTTTGATAATTCTTTCAATGCCCATCTTTAAAGTCATCGAACTCATCGGGCAACAACCGCAACTGCCTTTTAACTTTAATTTGACGATTCCATCAGCCGTAACATCAATCAATTCCACATCGCCGCCGTCAGCTTGCAGCATCGGCCTAACCTTATCCAAAGCTTTTTCTATTCTCGCTCTCATCACAAACTCCTTTTTAGGCTGTAAATAAATCCGTGCTTAAGTAACGTTCGCCTGTATCCGGTAAAATCACCACGATCAACTTACCCTTATTTTCTTTTTTCCTCGCCACTTCTAATGCCGCAAAAACCGCCGCCCCTGATGAGATACCGGCAAGTATTCCTTCTTTTTGAGCAAGCAAACGGCTTGTCGCAAAAGCGTCCTGGTTGGAAACACGGATAATCCCGTCAAGGATTTTAATATCTAACACTTTCGGCACAAATCCTGCGCCAATACCTTGTATCTTGTGGCCTGCGGCCTGGCCACCGGATAAAACCGCGGAATCCGCCGGCTCAACGGCAATCGCCTGAAATGTTTTTTTCTTTTTCTTTAACGCCGTGGCTACTCCTGTAATTGTACCACCGGTTCCCACGCCTGCAACTAAAATATCCACTTTGCCGGCAGTATCCTTCCAAATCTCTTGAGCGGTAAACTGATAATGCGCTCTTGGATTTGCCGGATTCTCAAATTGCTGCAACAAAAGATAATTTTTATTCTCTTTAGCCAATTCTTTAGCTTTAAGCACAGCTTGGGGCATACCGCCTGAAGCGGGAGTTAAAATAAGCTCTGCGCCGAAAGCGCTGAATAATTTACGCCGCTCGACGCTCATTGATTCCGGCATAGTAAGAATAAGTTTATAACCTTTAATCGCGCAGAGATAAGCTAAAGCTATGCCGGTATTGCCGCTGGTCGGTTCAATAATCACTGTATTCTGCTTGATCCGGCCCTGTTTAAGCGCGTCTTCCAGCATACTTAAACCAATCCTGTCTTTAATCGAAGCACCCGGATTAAACGATTCTAATTTTGCCACTAAATCAGCCGGATAACCTTTAGCAATACGGCCAAGCCGCACTAAAGGAGTATTGCCGATAAGTTCAGTTAAATTATTGGCTATTTTCTGCATCTGCTTGATTCTTTCTATATTTTTTAAAATTTCCTTGATTGTCTGATTAGTATACTTGCTTAGCTTGGACAAATCAATAACTTTGCGACAGCAATTGGCCGGCAGATTAAATCCCTAAAGCAAGTTTTATTCTTTCCCGGTCAAAACCTACAATTATCTGGCCGTCGATATCCAATACCGGAACGCCGATCTGGCCGGTTTTACGCATTAATTCTTCCCGGGCGCTTTGATTATCGGAAAGATCAATATTCTCAAAAAGCACATTGTTCTCCTGTAAAAATTGTTTTGCCCTTACGCACCAGGGACAGGTAGAAGTGCTATAAACTTTAACGCTTTTGGCCATTTTAACCCTCCTTTTTTAAATGTTCCGGGGTCAGGTCAACAATCTCGGTTACTTTTACGGTAAGCAGGTATTTTGGCCGCGGCAGTTTTGCTTCCGGATGCCATAAACTGCCTTTTTCCTGCTGCAAATTTTTAATCAATCTTTGCGTAAGCCGTGAGGTGATTTTATTATCCCAGGCGTCGATAATTTCCTGGCTTAAATTTTCCCGCGCGCTTATTTCGGCTTTGCCTTTAAGGCAATAACCGATAAATCTATGTTCATCAAAAGCGCTTACGCTGACTTGGGGCGAGCGCGTAATATTAGCGTAAGTTTTCCCCTGATAAACATCCAACAAATAAACTAAACCCGCAGTATCGATTTTTACCAGGCCCTTGCAGGAACTATGCGGAAAACCATTTTCATCGATTGAGCAAATAAGCAAACAGCCTTGAGAATGAAAAAAATCAATTATATCGGTAGATAAATTCATTTTATCGCCATGCCAAATTGCTTACCAAACTCAAAACATTCCTGCATTTGTTTTAGATCCGGAAGGTATTTAAATGAGATTCCCGGAATGATCTTGCAAGTCGTAGCCTCTTTTAAGGTATCCGCCATTTCAGCCAACGCCCCTCCGGCCCAGCCGTAAGAGCCGAAAAATGTTATCGCTCTGTCCTTAGGTTTAAAACCCTTCACCATCTCCAGGAACGCGGCAATATTCGGCAGCATATCGTTATCATGCGTCGATGAACCAAACAAAAATCCTTTTGACGTAAGCATCTGAGTGATTATTTCCGTGCGGTCTGTCGTAGCGACATCATA
>JALOBQ010000115.1 GCA_023228185.1 Candidatus Omnitrophota bacterium | reverse complement strand
ATCATTGTTTTCTGTAGTTTAGAAAGACAGATGCGCGAAGTTTGCACTCCGTCGCGGTTAGTCACGTCTAAAATATAGATCTTCGGCTGATACGCCATTTTCTCACCTCTTCTTATTCTTAAGTAAATTTTCCAATTCTTCTTCTTTAGGTATTACGTTAACGTAAAAGATATCCCTGTTTTCCAATAAATAAGTTGGACTGTAAACAACCTGCAACTCTTTGCTCAGGCTGATATTTTCCATTAGAAGATTCCTGGATTCGTCGCTAGCCAGGCAGGCGGAAATTTTGGCTTCTTTTTCCTTGCCAAAACAATTTTTCTTATGCTTTAAGTTAAAATTCTTAGCTTGGCATAAAAGATCATTCCGGAAGTCCTGCGGAAAATATTTCTGCGCGCAGACAGCGCGTAAATCAGCTTTGATCTCAGCTTCCTGAGAAACATTAAAACGGCCGTCCTTTACTTTGATCATCAAAAAATGGATCAGCGGATTAAATTTTAACGTATTTTCCAAAAGTTTAACCGTGTTGGGATCCGAAAAATTAAAAAATAAATCAACGCGGCCTTCTATCCTCGGCCGGTTTTGAAAATAAGAAATCCCCGCATGCAAAGGATTAAACAGGTAGAAATCGCCTTTTTCCTGTAAATAATTTTTTACTTTCGCGAAACTCTTTTGTTGATCAGCTGACCTTTCCAAAAGATAAGCCGGCAGGCCGGCAATCGCGAAACGATCAATTAACTTTTTCGCCTCTTTTTCCGGATAATAAATCGTCCGGCTAACCAACCCGGGAAAATAATTTTTTAAGAAGCTTTCCATGCGCTTGCTATTACAAGTTCGGCAATCTTTGGCGCTGATGATCAACAATTTAACAGGATCAGGTTTGATAAACTGGCAGCTAGCGCCTAAAATCGCCGGAGTTTGACAAAAACCCAAATAACCTTTTTTAAAACAATTAAGGTTGCTAAAGCATGCCGGCAAGATAGCTTTTATCTGCAAATCATCGGCAATCTGATCAGAAAGCCTGATCATTTCGGTTTTATGGCTTTTGATCACTCCCTGCTCAGAAATATCTAAAGTCAGCTTCCCTATCTTACGGCCCTGCCAGCTCGGCCTCAAAATCAAAGGAAAATCAGGCTGAACGGATTGCTGATCCGGTTCATCAAGTGAACCGCCGGAAAACAGCAGGTCAACGCCCTTAACCTCTTTTAATAATTTAAGTTCCTCAGATTTTTCTAAGGTGCTCAGGAGAATTACTAAACGAACGCCTTTCTGCCTGATTTCAGCAATCTGCTTATTTAATAATTTCGCCTGCGGCGCTTTAACGCGGATCTTTTTCTTTTTATCTAAAACCCCGGTCAGGCCGAAGATCCCGATTTTTAAAGCTCCCACGTCCTTAATCAAGTAAGGCATCACGCCTTTTAGGTTTAAATTACTGGAAAGAAAATTTATCTTTGAACCGGCAATATTATTCAACAGAAAATCCTGCCCAAAATTAAATTCATCCGCGCCAATCGAGGCGGCATCATAACCGATTAGATCCATCGCCCGAAGGTTAACAATCGAACGCTGCATATCCATCGGAGGATTTTGCACGTATTCATCCATCAAGCCGCCGGCAGTAAAATTTCCGCAATCTAAAAGCAGCGCCTGCGGATTATTTTTTCTTATTTTTTTGACGAAAGTAGCCCGCCGGGTTAAACCGCCATCAGGCTGGATCGGGCAATTGCAATGATAAAGCGCTGAGCGCGTCTGGCCCGTATAAAGGATAGTGACTTCCTGCGCGAAAACTCCGCCTAATGAACAAAACAAAAAGGTGAAACAAAAAATCAATATTTTTTTCATCATAACCTAATAACTTTCGCGATTAAAATATTTTCCAATTTCCTGATCTTATCAAAAATATCCGCGGAGATCACGCTATCCACATTCAACACGTTGATCGCTTTGCCGTCAGGCACATCCCTGCCGGTAGTCATCGCCGCGATATTAATCTTCAATTTACCTAAAAGCGTGCCCAGGGAACCGACTAAACCGGGCTTATCTAAATTCTGGATAAAAAGTATTTCTCCAACCGGCGCAAGCTCCACATAAGACTGATCGATCTTAACGATACGCGCCTGCTTATTGCCGGAAAGCGTGCCGGAAATTGTTTTAGTTTCTTTGTCTGTCTTGATCTCTAACTGTATCAGATTGACAAATTCACCTTCCTGCAATGATTTTGATTCATTTAAGCGGATGCCTCTTTCTTTAGCTAATGAAACAGCATTCACGGAATTCACTGTTTCCTTTAAGATCGGCGACAACACGCCTTTAACAATAGACATCGTTACCGGGCTTAACTTATAAGCGGTGATCTCACCAGAATAAGTAATTGCGATCTCCTGGAACCTGCCTTCAACAAGTTGCGCAGCGAACATTCCCAGTTTCTCTCCTAAACGAATATAAGGATTAAGGATCTTTCTCTCCTCAGCGCCTAAACAAGGATAATTTGCCGCATTACGGATTCCGGCGCCGGTAAGAGCGTCGCGGATAATTTCAGCCACTTCGATAGCGACATTGATTTGCGCTTCTTGAGTAGAGGCGCCTAAATGCGGCGTGGTCACAACATTATCCAATTTCAAAAGCGGGCTATCCGCTGATAAGGGCTCTGTTTCAAAAACATCTAACGCGGCGCCAGCGACTAAACCGGATTTTACGGCTTCCGCTAAAGCTGCTTCATCGATAATTCCGCCGCGGGCGCAATTGATCAGGCGCACGCCTTTTTTCATCATCGCGAATTCCTTTGTCGAGATCATATGTTTGGTTTCATCGGTCAAAGGAGTATGCACGGTAATATAATCAGAACCTTTGAGCACTGTTTTTAAGTCCGCGACTTCCACGCCGATACTTTCAGCGACTTCTTTGGAAAGAAAAGGATCAAACGCCAGGATCTTCATACCAAAAGCAAGCGCCCTTTTAGCAACTTCTGAGCCGATACGGCCAAAACCCACAACGCCTAATGTTTTACCATAAAGCTCGACACCCATAAATTTAGAACGCTTCCATTCCCCTTTTTTCATTGAAGCATTGGCCTGGGGAATATTCCTGGAAAGTGATAGAATCAT
>JALOBQ010000017.1:337-13662 GCA_023228185.1 Candidatus Omnitrophota bacterium | reverse complement strand
CTAGAGCGTCTGATTGTGGTTCAGAAGGTTTGCGGGATCGTTCCCCGTCAGCCACCCAAAATTTTTCAGATATTCAATATCCTACGCATAAAGCCCGTAATTTTTATTATGGGCTTTATTGTTTTATTTAATCTGCTTATTTAGTGGTAGAATATAATCTAGGAGATTTAATATATGCAAGAGACAAAGATGCCGGGTAACAAAATTTATCCCTACTTGATAAGCGTAGGGTTTGTTTTTGTAATGACCTTGTTGGGTGAGCTTGTCAAAAAAAAGCTTGAACCAACAAATATTGTGATGTTTTACCTTTTGGCCGTAGTAATAGTTGCGATTCGCTGGGGGCAGTGGCCAGCGATCATGACCGCAGTATTGAGCGTCTTGGCATTTGATTTCTTTTTAGTTCCACCGTATCTCACCCTTAATGTTCATGATTTTGAGTATCTTTTTACCTTTGGGGCTTTTCTGGCAGTTGGCCTTATTGTGAGCACACTTACTTCAAAAGTCAGAGCACAAATAATCCAGCGGCAGACAGAGAAACTTCACTCAGCGCTTTTAAATTCAATTTCCCATGATTTAAAAACTCCGCTAGTTTCGATCACTGGGGCATTAAGCGCTCTTTTGGATAATGCATCAAAGCTTAACGAACAGCAAAAAAATGAGCTTTTGGAAACAGCCAAGGGAGAATCCGAGAGGTTGGATCGCATAGTAAACAATATTCTAGATATGGCTAGGACGGAATCCGGCGTATTACGAATTGCTAAAAAACCATGCGATTTGAGGGATTTTATAGGAACTTGTCTTGAGCAGTTAAAAGATAAGATAGGCAGCCGAAACATAAAAATAAATATTTCAAAAGATATGCCTGAAGTAAACGTAGATTTTCCGTTTATGCTCAAGGCGTTTTTGAATGTTATTGATAATGCTTTAAAATATTCTCTGGATGGTTCTGCGATTGAAATTGGAGCTTCTTGTATTAACGGAAAGGCGCGTATTTTTGTGCGGGATTATGGTTATGGGATTCTCAAGGAAGACTTGGGGCGTATTTTTAACAAGTTTTATCGAGTCCAGCACGCTGAAAATGTATTGGGAACCGGGCTGGGGTTAAGCATTTCGAAAAATATTATTGAGGCTCACGGCGGTCATATCAGCGCTGAAAGTATTTTTGGTAAAGGCGCTACGTTTATTATAGAGCTCCCCCTGGAGCGAAAATAAATGACAGAACAAAACAATTTAAGAATTCTGGTTGTTGATGACGAAAAATCCATACGTAGTTTTCTTAAGACATCTCTTTCGGCGTACGGTTATGTTGTTTTTGAGGCAGAAAAAGGTAAAGAAGCCTTAACAGATTCGGTTAGCGTTCATCCGGATGCCATCATTCTTGATTTAGGGCTTCCGGATATGGAGGGAAGAGAGGTCATTGTAAAGATTCGTAAACGGACAAAAACCCCGATAATTATTTTATCAGTAAGAGATGATTCACTTGAGAAGATTGCTGCGCTTGATGCCGGTGCAGATGACTATCTTACCAAGCCTTTTTCTGTTGGAGAGTTATTGGCACGCTTGAAGGCGGTGATGAGGCGCTTATTGCCTTTAGAAAAAGGCCAAATCCTGCGAACAGGCAAACTTGCAGTGGATATTAACAGCCGCCGGGTTACTATCGAAGATAACCAGATTGATTTATCTCCCACTGAATATGATACTCTTAAGCTTCTTCTTTTAAACTCCGGTAAAGTCCTTACTCATAAACAAATTCTGCGTGAAATTTGGGATAAATCAGAAGATTATGAAGGTATTTTACATCTTTTACGCGTAACGATGAGTAATTTGCGCAGCAAAATCGAACCTAATCCGGATCGTCCTATCTACATTCTTACAGAGCCGGGCGTAGGCTACCGTTTACATTCCGATGATTAATTCTTCGTTTTGACTTTTTTTTGACTTGCCTTCCTTGTCCGCCAAGCGTATCGTAACCTCATAGAATAAATACAAAAATAAGTTTATTTTACTAGTGCCAGAGTGTTTTATTCTCTGGTTTTTGTGTATTTGACCTTATATCACAGGAGAGGTTTAACGTTATGAAGAAAATTACTATCTTTTATACAGTTACGCTGGGAATATTTTGGGAAGCGGTGTATGTGATGGTAATTATCGGCGTGGGTTTAGTTTCTGCTTTAGCAATTCAATATATACGATGATACTTAAACCCCAAATAAATGATATTAAAAACATCGGTTATTATCTGGGAAGAATAATTCTCGGTATTGGTTTGACAATGTTTTTGCCGTTTATTATGGGAATTATTTTGTTCAGAGAGGCTAACCCCGCATTAGATTTTTTGATCAGTGCCAATATCGCTATTTTTATTGGTGTGACTTTGAGTTGGCTCTGTAAAACGAATAAAGAACTGCATGCAGGCCCGGCAATGGTTGTGATTGCCCTCTCATGGTTGGCAGCGATGGCACTTAGCGCCATACCATTATCATTAAGCGGCCATTATAAATCGTTTCTTGACGCTTGTTTTGAGACTATGTCGGGTTTTACCACTACTGGATTGACCCTTGTGCAGGATCTGGATCATCTTTCCCAAAGCCATAATTTATGGCGTCATCTAGGGCCTTTTCTGGGTGGGCAGGGAATCGCTATTATTGCGATTTCATTTTTGGTTAAAGGCACCAGCGGTTCGCTTAATCTATATCTTGGGGAAGGCCGCGATGAGAAGTTAGTCCCTAATATTATTCATACAGCGCGTTTTATTTGGGCTATTAGCATAGTGTATTTGATTCTAGGTACTATTTTGTTAGGACTGGTAGGGATCTCTATCGGATTAAAACCCCAAAGTGCATTCTTTCATGGCGCGTGCATTTTTATGGCCGGATTTGATACCGCGGGGTTTTCCCCACAATCCCCAAACATTCTTTATTATCACAGCTTGATCTATGAAATTGTCATAATTTTTTTTATGGTTATTGGCTCTTTTAATTTTAATTTGCATTATCAAATCTGGAGGGGAAATTTTAAAGAGATCTGGAAGAATATCGAAACGCGGACTCTTTTGTTTGTGATTATGATTGTTATTTTAATTACAATGGTCGGCTTGAGGCAATTAGGTGTTTATTCGGATGGAATAATACTATTTCGTAAGGGATTTTTTCAGCTTATTTCCGGACAAACTACAACCGGTTATATGACAATATACGCTCAACAGTTTATTAAGGAATGGGGAGAGTTAGCGTTGATTGGAATAATTATTTCTATGGCGCTAGGAGGTTGTGCTTGTTCTACGGCCGGAGGTATCAAAATGCTGCGCGTGGGAATTATATGTAAGGCATTCAGGCAGGATGTAAAAAGAATAATACTTTCGCCAAGCGCTATTGTAGTGCAAAAATTTCATCACATAAGAACGATGTTTATCGAGGATGCACAGGTACGGGCAGTTCTGATTGTTACGATAGGTTACTTTTTTCTTTACGGTTTAGGTACTTTAATAGGGGTATGGTTGGGGTATCCCTTTTTGGAAGCTCTCTTTGAATCAACTTCTGCGGCTGCTAATGTTGGGCTTTCCTGCGGAATAACCGATACAAGTATGCCGGCGATATTAAAAATAACCTATATAATTGAAATGTGGGCAGGAAGGCTTGAGTTAATGTCAGTTTTTGCATTATTTGGTTTCTTTGTGGCGTATCTGAAAGGAAAATAAAAGTGAAAAACTTTTTCTTATTATTGGGATTGTGCCTGGCGCTGAATATTTCTAATTCAAACTGCTACGCTCAGACGGTGAGTAGTTCGGATTTATTAAGTAATAACAAAGCCTATGACGGTGAAATTGTTACTTATCAAGGAGAGGTTATTGGAGATGTAATGATCCGGCAGGATTACGCCTGGCTGCATGTTAATGATGGGGCGATTGCCTTGGGCATTTGGGCTAACCGGAAAATGGTTCAGGATATTCTCTACACGGGAAATTATCATAAAAAAGGAGATATCGTGGAGGTTACCGGGATATTTCATCGCAGCTGCTTAGAACATGGAGGCGATCTGGATATTCATGCCTCTGAAATAAAGAAAATCCTTTCCGGGGGTTCGGATCCTCATCCGCTTAGCCGAAAGAAAGCTTATCTTGGAATCTTTTCTTTGGTCTTAGTTTTGTTCTTCTACGCGTTAAAAAAGATCTTTCAAAGATAGATAACTTAGTATTTTAATTTAATTCTTAACCTAGATCCTTCGGCTTTAGCCCATGGGGCACTTATACATGCCATTTTTATTGGGAGCTTGCCTCTAGACAGGGAGTCATTCTTTAAACCTGCGGTATTGAGCCAGCCAAATCAATATATTCAGAGATATACATTTTAAGAATATGAGAATCACCGTGATAAGCTTTTGACAAAAATGCCTATCTGTTGTATTATTGGCATATGCCAGAAAATAAAAAGATTGACCGGGGAAGGCCGAGAAAATGCCGTTGTGTCAGGGGGGAGCCTCGGGTGCGGTATTTTAAGCCTCAGGGTATACCCTTGCTTTTGCTTGAGGAAGTTGTCTTAACCATTGATGAGTGCGAGGCGCTGTGTTTAGCTGACCGTCAGGGTATGTATCAGGTTGAGGCGTCTAAAAAAATGAAGATTTCCCGTCAAACTTTCGGCAATATCATTGAATCCGCCCGTAAAAAAACAGCCGAAGCGATTCTTTGCGGCAAGGCCCTGCGTATCGGCGGAGGGGCTTATACGGTTTCGCGCGTAAAAAACAAAAAGGTAAAAAAATATGCGTAAAGAAAAAGCGAAAAACCATTTTTTAGGTAAGGATGGGCACGTAAAGCTTAACTGCGCCCAGTCGGTAATCAAGGCCTATCATGATCATTTCGGAGTTCCGGCCGAAGAAGTTGACCGGTTCGCCGGTTTTGGCGGCGGTAAAGCCCCCGAAGGCAGGTGCGGGGCTTATTACGCCGCTTTGTATCTATCCGCAAAGAAGAACCAGATTAAAATTGACCGGCTCAATGAGGATTTTGTCCGTGCCGCCGGCTCGATCAAATGTAAAGAAATCCGCAGCCAGCGTAAACTTTCCTGTCTGGGGTGCGTTGAGAAAGCCGCGGATTTTCTGGAAGGCCAAAAAATTGATTAACCGGCAGGAAGGTAAAAGATTAGATTTATTTAAAATGTACGGTTATGATATTCCTAAAGCCAGGAATTTTGTTTTGTTTAAAGCCGGTAAAATGCGGGGTAGAATTTTAGAGGTCGGCACAGGCAGAGGGCATATGGCGGCGGCTTTGGCAAAAAGCGGTTTCAGGCTGGTTTCGATCGACTTGGACAGGGAGGCGCAAAAATCAGCCCGTGCCAACCTTAAAACTTTAAAGCTTGAGAAGGCGGTAACTTTCAGGATAATGAACGCGGAGAAATTGTTATATCAGGATAACTGTTTTGATTATCTTCTTTCGGTCAATTTTATCCATCACGCTGAAAACCCGGTAAAATGTTTAAAGGAAATGGTCAGGGTTTCTAAAATTAAAATTATTCTCGCTGACCTGAATAAAAGAGGTGAGAAGATCATGGAGAAAGTGCATGCCTTGGACGGCCATCGCCATGCGGCCTCTAAAATGACGATGTTCGGCGCGCGAGATTACTTGCGCGAAGCCGGGTTGATGACTAAGATCTACAGGGACGTATGCCAAACGGTGATTGTGGCTGAAAAGAAGCCCGGCCTTATTTGATGCCTGTCAGGGCCGGTGTTATTAACTTAGAAAGGAGCGGCAAATGAGGTTATGTATTCCGACTGAAACAAATGAAGGTAAAAACGCCAGGGTTTTTGGCCATTTTGGCAGCGCGCCTTATTTTACCATCGTTGATATTGAGAAAGATTCTCTGGAGACTATCGATAACGCCAACCAGCATCACGCCCACGGTATGTGCCAGCCGATGCACGCGTTAACCGGCAAGTCGATCGACGCTGTGGTTACCGGTGGGATGGGGGCGCGGGCGGTTCAAGGGCTTAATCAGAGCGGGATTAAGGCTTATCGGGCTATTCCTGGAACAGTCGCCGAGATTGTCAGCCAGTTTACCAAGGGCGGGCTTGAGGAAATAACCGTGCAGAATGCCTGTGTACGGCACGGATGTCATTAAGGATGTAAGTTTAAAAAGTGATAGGATGGTTGTATTTCGCGAGAAGTCACCACGCTACATTGATTTGTTGAATTTTTTTTTAGTTGTGCTATATTACATCTAATAATTTGGTATAAGTGGTCTGAAAATACGTAAGTATTTTTGGAGGAAGTTAGGTGGTCGGGCCGCCATCTTGCATATGAATGCAGGGTGGCGATTTTTTTTGAGGTGAAAAATGAGAAGGGTCCTTTTATTTATTCTACCAATTTTAATTATTATTTCTGTGGCTTTTACGCTTTTTGGTTTTTTTCAGGTGCGTTTCGAAGAAGAGAAACTTACTGATGATTTAAAGCGAAAAGCTAAAAGCGTGGCCGAGAGCATGGAGTTGTCGGTAAAACATGTGCTTTTGGCCAATGACCTAAAAAATGCGAATTATCTTGCAGAGAAATTTGAGACTCGCGAGAGGCTGCAGGGTTGCGTTATTTACGATAAGAACGGGAACATTATCGCGCTTACTAAGAGGTTTGCTGATTGGAAGGAAAAAAGTAAACCTTATATTGAAGGTATTATAACTGATAAGTTTCCGCGCGGGGAATTAGAGAAATTTAAGGAATACGAAGTTTACAGTTATGTTCTTCCCATAATTGATGATCAAGGGCAGCTTTTGGGAATGGTTGAAGTTATACACGATACTTCTTATGTTTTTTCCAGGTTAACTGAGCTTTGGAGGCGTATCAGTTCGACGTTAATAATTCTAGTTATAGTGATTTTTATCTTAGCTATTTTATTACATAGACAGATTTTTGCTTTACCGGTACAGCGATTGACAGATTGGTTTAAATTTTTTCAAAGAGGTGAAACTGATAAAGCTCATCCTATTAAAGAAAAAGGGGACCTGGGTAAGCTTGCCAGTGAAGTTGAACAAGTGGCATTGAGTTTAAGAGTTGCGCGTAGGACAATCTCCGATGAAGCGCAGGTTCGCCTAGGGAAAGAAGAAATTTGGACAGAAGCAAAATTAAGAGATTTAATCCGCGCTAAATTAGGTGAGAAAGCTTTGTTTGTAGTTTCTAACCGCGAGCCGTATATGCATACAATAGACGATACCACCGGCTTAGAGAAATGTATCAGGCCGGCTAGCGGAGTGGTTACGGCGATCCATCCTATTCTTGCCGCCTGTGGAGGAACTTGGATTGCCCATGGCAGCGGTAATGCTGATAGAAAATTTGTTAATTCCAAGGATAAACTTGGAGTGCCTCCTGAAGATAATCGGTATATTCTTAAAAGGGTCTGGCTTAATAAAGAGGAGGAACAAGGTTATTATTACGGTTTTTCTAATGAAGGATTGTGGCCCTTATGCCATAATACTCATACGCGCCCTGTTTTTAAGGAATCTGATTGGCGAATGTATAAAGAAGTAAACCGGAAGTTTGCCGACAGTGTTTTAAATGAATTGCCGGCTAGCAACCCCTTTATCTTTATCCAGGATTATCATTTCACTCTTTTGCCCAAGATAATAAAAGATAAACGTCCGGATGCTAAAATAGCCTTATTCTGGCATATTCCCTGGCCTACCCCGGACGCATTCTCTATTTGTCCCTATCGTAAGGAGATTTTAGAAGGAATGCTTGGGTGCGATTTAATAGGTTTCCATGTCCAGAATCATTGTAATAATTTTTTGGATACCATTAACCGCCTGCTTGAGTCACGTGTTGATACTGAAAAGTTTAGCGTCATACGTTCGGGAAAAGAAACTTTTGTAAGGGCTTTTCCTATAAGCATTAATGCGCGCATTGGCGATGGTTCATTTAAAGTAGATCTAATAAGGCAGGTGGAAAAACTAAAGAAAGAGTTTGAGTTAGAGAATAAAATTATCGCTGTGGGCGTAGACAGAATTGATTATACTAAAGGTATAGTTGAAAGAATCCTGGCGATAGATAGATTTTTAGATAAATATCCGGAGTATAAGAAAAAATTTGTCTTTATTCAGTTAGCCGCCCCTAGCCGCACGCATATTAAACGCTACCATGATTTAATCGGAGAAATCGATGAATTAGTTGAAAGAACAAACTGGAAACATTTGGATGGGAACTGGAAGCCGCTAATCTATCTTAAACAACATTTTTCTCAGGATGACATTCAGCCCTATTATAAATTAGGCGATATCTGTATTGTCAGCTCGCTGCATGATGGGATGAATCTAGTGGCCAAAGAATATGTTGTAGAGAAGGACGATTTATCCGGGGTTCTAATCTTAAGCCAGTTTACCGGAGCTTCGCGCGAGCTTACCGACGCTATCTTGGTTAATCCGTATTCTATCGAGGAATTCGCCGATAGTATCAAATTAGCCATCCAGATGCCTAAAGAAGAGAAGCAGAGGCGCATGGAAAATATGCGTAAGGTGATAGCAGAAAATAACATTTATCGCTGGGCAGGGAATATTATTACCGAACTTACGGCTTTAAAGAAAGTTTAGATGTATGGAATATTTATTTGATCAATGGGAAGAAATTAAAAGGAAAATCGCGAATAAATATATTTTTTTATTTTTCGACTACGACGGAACTTTGACCCCGATTGCTAAAACGCCGCAACAAGCGGTAATTTCTGAAAAGGTAAGAGAATTATTGAAGAAATTATCACGAAAACCTAATTTAGCATTAGCGATTATCAGCGGAAGACAATTAAAAGATATAAAGAATATCGTTGGGTTAAAAGATATAATTTATGCTGGAAACCATGGGCTTGAAATCGAAGGCCCTAAAATTAAGTTTGAAAGCCAGGTTTCGCCTGGGTTAAAATCAGTTATCCGCAATATATATGAAAATATGGTTAGCGGCTTTTCAAGGATTAAAGGAGTTTTAATAGAAGATAAAGGTTTGGCAGTTAGTGTGCATTATCGCTTGATGGATGCGAAAGATATGCGGGAATTTTTGAGTATTTTTTCCGAGGCCACTAAACCTTTTGTTGCGGGCAAAAAGATTAAAATTAATGAGGGAAAAATGGTTTATGAAATTAAACCTATGGTTGCCTGGGATAAAAGTAAGACAGTGCTGTGGCTTTTAGCCAGGCAACAATTCTTGGTAGAGGAAGATAAGATTTTGCCGTTTTACTTCGGAGATGACTTAGCTGATGAGGATGTTTTTAGTGCGTTAAAAGATAAAGGGTTAACAATATTCGTAGGCCAACCAAGGGTCTCTAAAGCATTGTATTATGTTAAAAACCCAACAGAGGTAGCGCAATTTATGGAACAAGTTTTGGAGTTGAAATAACTATGATTCCTCTATTGAAAGCAAAAGAACCATTTAGGTTTTACACACGTTTACATTTATCGGAATTAACCGGGTTAAGGGCTACTACTTTGGTTCAGTTAGTTCAGCTGATTAAGGAGGTTCCCGGATCATGCGTTTATCATCATACTCATAGATTTTTGCAGCAACACCAATTTCTTTCTCCTGAACCTCCAAATGATTTTGCCTATTGGGTCAGCGAAATATTGAGTGAAAAAGAGCTTGGTGAGCGGCTGGCAAGTATTGACATTATGCAGTTTTCGAGGATTCATGATTTGCGCGAGAAGATCATCTTGGTAATTGAAGAGTATCTCAAGGAGGAACGTTTTGCCCAGCTTAAATTTGCCCGGGAAGGCGAAGAATTCCATTTCATAAAATCAGTGAGCTTTGTCATCCCGACTAATTATCTTGTTGATAATCTGGCGGATTTTGTTGAGATTATGAAGAAAATTACCTTTGATTCCATTTATTTCCATATTTTTGAAGCGCGCTTGAGGTTAGAAAAGAAAACTAACGATTTTTCTTTTTGGATAGAGCATTCGCTTGAAGATAAAGAACTGGCAGATAAACTCGCGGATTTAGACCCTTATACGCGGACTCTGGATGATTTGCGCGCCGCGATTATTAACATTATTGATAAGAGGTTTTCTAATCGATGATAAGGCTGGAAGAGTACGTTCCGATTGTAGGCCAATCCGTAATTGACGATTTAAAGTTAATTGCAGCCCGCCTGAAAGGCAAAACCATACAGCATATTAATTCCACTTCTGTTGGAGGCGGAGTGGCCGAGATTCTTAACCGGATGGTGCCTTTACTGCAGGAATTAGGCGTTGATACGCGCTGGGATTTAATTAAAGGAGGAGAGCAATTTTTTGAAGTGACAAAAAAATTCCATAATGCGTTACACGGTTACTCTTCAGAAATAACAAAAAAAGACTTTGAGATTTTTCTTGAAACAAACCAGCGGAATATCAATGAGATAAATACGTCCGGGGACATTGTCTTTGTCCATGATCCTCAACCAATCGCGTTGGTTAAGAAAAAGCGTGATAATAAGTGGATTTGGCGTTGTCACGTTGATGTATCCAATCCTGATGAAAAGGTTTGGAGTTTTCTTATGGATTATATTGCGCGTTATGATTCAGCCGTATTTTCCGCTCCTAGTTTTTCACGCAGGCTGCCAATTCGCCAATTTTTAATCTCTCCGTCAATTGATCCTTTGAGCGATAAGAATAAAGAACTGCCGCAGGATATTGTAGACGCAGTATTATTGAAATATAAGATTCCTCAAGATAAACCAATTATTACTCAGATATCGCGTTTTGACCGCTTGAAAGATCCTCTTGGAGTAATAGAAGCGTATCAAGAAGTTAAAAAGCATATCGATTGCCGGTTAGTTTTAGCCGGTGGTGGCGCAGCTGATGACCCTGAAGGCGCGATGATATTTACGCAAGTGATGGAGAAAACAAAAAATGACAAAGATATTCATATTTTACTTTTAGCGCAAAATGATATTGAAATTAACGCGTTGCAGAGGGCATCTACGGTGATTATCCAAAAATCGATCCGAGAGGGATTTGGCCTTACGGTTGCGGAGGCTCTCTGGAAAGCTAAGCCAGTGGTTGCCTCAAATGTGGGTGGTATTCCTTTACAGATTAAACATAAGTATTCTGGTTTACTATGCCATTCTGTTACGGGGGCGGCTTTTGCGATTAAGCAACTTTTAAATAGTCCGGTTTATGCTATGAAATTAGGAGAAAACGGGAGGGAACATATTCGGAATAATTTTTTGATCACTCGGCATTTAAGGGATTATATACTTTTATTTCTTTCATTATATTATCCTGAAGATATCGTTCATCTCGGTTAATTTATAATACAGGGTCCGGAAACTTTTTGTTTCCGGAGGATTTAGATGGTCGGGCCGCCATCTTGCATGTAAACGCAAGATGGTTTTTTATTTAGAAAGGAGGAGCTATGGATAAAGGGATGCGCACGATCTTGATTATAATGGGAGTTTGTATTTTGTCAGGAGTTTTGTGTGTGATTTTCGCGATTATTCATAATATCAGATAAGGGGGTGTGAATTGAAGTTAAGCGGTTGGATATTAATAATAATTTCATGGACATGCATTGTGAGCATGTTGATTTTTTGTTACAGCAGAATATTTAAAAAAGGGCTTGATGGCAGTGATTCCAAGGCTTTAAAACGTCTTAAAAAATAGGGGAATTTATGTGGACTGGCGTATTGTGCAAGCTGCAGGTGTTGTTATTAGCGGTTTTATTCACCGCTTTATTCTATTCTATGAATCATAGGAAAATGAATAATAAACAGGATAAGGTTGATTAAGGCAGGATAATAGAAAAGAGGATAGAAATGACCGGTAATTTAGTTCAAGATTGGCCGATATATGTTTTTGGAGGAGCAGTATTATTTTTCTTTATTTATATGATTGTCAAAAGTGATCGTAGCGGGGGAAACAAAAAAAAGATATAGCTTTCAAATTTAGCTATCAACAGCGTTCGTTTCTTGTTTATGGAGGTTAGCTATGCTATCATACATAGAATATTTACTATTTTAACAGGATTATAGTTATTGATGAATATCAGTTTGTTATATTTCTCGATTAACTTTTTTAAGGAGCCAATTGTTAGCGACAGAAAAATTATATAAAAATGCGTTGTGCGTTTATCCTTCTAAAATCGGGACTCCGGATAAAAAATATTGCCCTCCTATCGGAATAGAATATATTGCCGCGGCTTTAGAAAACCTCGTTGATAAAATCGCTTTGATTGATATGAGGTTTGAATCAAATTTAGATTCTTGCCTGCAGGACAAATCGCTGGATTTAGCATGTTTATCTATATGCTGGGATTTTCAGTTGGATGCCGCGTTAGATATTATCGCCCGAATTCCTGCTCAGGTTAAAGTTGTCGTGGGTGGAAGGTATTCTACGACTTACGTGGAGGAGTTATTCGCCGCCTCCGCCAATATTGATATCATCGTTAGGGGAGACGGGGAGGAAATCATACGGGATATTGCTTTAGGCCTGCCGCTTATTGATATCGCGGGGATCTCTTACCGTAAAGATAATGCCATTGTTCATAATAAATCACGCGACCTGATCTTTTTAGACGATAAAATTTATCCCAATAGAAAACTCAGGCAAGTTAATTACAGGCTTTTATATAAAAACATCGACCTTGGTTTAGGCATAGATTTTATTTCTACATCCAGAGGCTGCCCGTTTCATTGTAAATTTTGCACATTCACGAATAATCCATTGGGCCAAAAGAGGCCTTGGAGCGCTAGGTCAGCGCGTTCTGTCGTAGAAGAGCTAAAGACAGTTGATGCTGAATTTATTTTTGTCGTTGATGATAATTTTGCCGTGGATATGAAGAGGGTGGAAGAAATTTGCGATTTGGTTATTGCCGAGGGAATCAAAAAGACGTTTGCGGTTTCCTTAAGGCTGGAAATTTATAAATATCCGTCGGTTTTAAGAAAAATGTTTGCCGCCGGTTTCAAGATACTTTCAATTGGTATTGAATCCGCCCAGGATAAGACATTAAAATCCATGGAAAAAGGGTTCGACACGAGTTTAGCCCAGAAGGCGTTTAAGGAAATCGCTAAAATAAATTTCTATATTCATGGTTATTTTATCGTTGGCTGTGTTGGGGAAAGTGAATCTGAAATGTTAGCGATTGCTCCTTTTGCCAAAAGGCTTAAACTAGATACCATCAGCTTGAGCCTGTTAAGAACGGAGAAATATTCGCCTTTAAATGAAATTATCGCCAGATCCAAGGAGTATCATATTGGTGAAAAGGATATGATCTATTCCGACGATTATTCTTCCGCGAAACTTAAAAGTATCCGGCATAGTATAAGCAAAAGTTATTATGATTTTTTTACAATATCCAGGATAATCAGGAAGATATTTACCGCGCGTCTGAT
>JALOBQ010000017.1:0-327 GCA_023228185.1 Candidatus Omnitrophota bacterium | reverse complement strand
GAAATTAATTCATCTTAACCAAAATCATAAAAAAGGATAAACTGAAATGGATTTTTTTATGAATGCGGCGTTTGCAGAAGCAAAATTAGGATTGTCCGAAGGAGGTATTCCTATCGGCGCGGTGTTGGTTTATAAAGGAAAGATCATCGGCCGCGGCCATAACCAGCGTGTGCAGAAAGCAAGCGCTATTTTGCATGCCGAAATGGCTGCTTTGGAAAATGCCGGCAGGCAAACAGCTCAAGTTTACCGGAATTCAGTTTTGTATACTACGCTTTCGCCTTGTTCGATGTGTAGTGGTTTGATCGTCCTTTATAAGATCCCTAAAAT
>JALOBQ010000114.1 GCA_023228185.1 Candidatus Omnitrophota bacterium | reverse complement strand
CGCGATGTTTATCTATATTTTTCTTTTTCTGCTTGGTTTTGACCTGATTTTCTGGTCGCTGGGTTTGCATATGCTTGCCCGCAACGGCGAACAAAAATTCAAGTTCAGCAGTATGTTCAGCGCGCCGGTAATCGCGAGCCTAAGCAGTTTGTTAATCATATTTTTTAATTTAACTAAATTTATCCCTCAAGGCGTGCTTTTACCGATTGAAATGATCGCTAACTGCACTTTACCATTGGCGATGTTTATTGTCGGAGGCAATATCGCGCTTATCCGGCTGGAGCATCTTGATAAGGCAAAGGTGTTTTGGATTGTCTTAAATAAATTGATTATTTTGCCTGTGATTGGTTTAGTAATTGTTCTTTTTTTAAAGTTGCCTGAACTTTTGGGTTTTTTTGTGATTTTACAGCTGGCGATGCCCTCGGCAACTTCATTATCGCTGATCATCAGCCAATATAAAAAACCCGATGCTCTAATCAGCCAGGGTATTTTTTATAGCCATATCGTGAGCCTGATTACTATACCGTTATTTTTAAGTTTATATTTAGCGCTCTCTGTGTTAAAATGAGCAAAACTATCGTGACTAACCGCAAGGCTTTGCGGGATTATGAGGTTTTAGAATCGCTGGAAGCAGGCATCGAGCTGAAAGGTTCAGAGGTAAAATCCCTGCGTGATGCCAAAGTCAACCTTAACGATAGTTTCGCGCGTTTTGAAAAAGGCGAACTCTTTTTATACAACGCGCATATCAGCCATTACTCAGAAGCAAGCTATCTTAATGTTGATCCGGTAAGGACGCGTAAACTGCTTTTGCATAAGGGGCAGATCCAAAAATTAAGTGATAAACTTACCCAGAAGGGCCTGACGTTAATCCCGTTGAAAGCGTATTTTAACGACCGTGGTTACGCGAAATTTGAGATTGCGCTCTGCAAGGGCAAAAAGCTTTATGATAAAAGGGATGATATTAAGCGCCGGGAATCAAATTTAGAAATACGCCGGGCCTTAAAACATAAGAACAGATAGGTTTAAAACAGATCTTTGTAAATTTGGGGGTGAAAGGGTTCGACTTAAGCTAGTCGGATAAAAGCAGCATGCCGCGGACGTAAGGTTAGCCGCGTTATCAACCCTTACAAAACATAAACGCAAGAACACTACCCGTGTTCAGCCGTGCACCAATGGCAACATTGATGCCAGCTGGCGTATCAGTCCCACTTTTTAATTAAGTGGGCCTCTCTTTGGGCTTGCCTGTAGCCTGAATGTAGAGCCCTAACAGGCTAGTTCCTGCTGGTTAGCCTTTAGAAGCGGGAACGAAATTATTAAAAGGCTGCGCTTTAGGTGATCCTGTTTAGCGGAGCGCCTAGAGTTAAGCGTAAAAGATAAACTAAGCATGTAGCGGCTCTTATTTGGCTGCCTGAGGACCGGGGTCCAATTCCCCGCACCTCCACCAATAGGGCAAAAGTATAGTGTAGGTATAGGTAGAGGTAAAGGTAAAGAAAAGCTGATTGCTGACGGCTGAAAGCTGATTGCTGACAGCTGACGATTGATAAAAATAATGAAAAATTTTAAAAAGATATTTTTTAGCAGGTTATTCATTCTACCTGTTATATTCTATCTACTATCTACTATTTTAAGTGGTTGCGTTACTGTGCCTGTGCAAGATGGCCTACCCGTGTATTATATCGGAGGCGCGGCGTATTATCCTCTGGTATCTTTATGCCAGCGTAGAAATGTCGAACTTAAATATGACGCGGTTACCAGGATTGTTGTTCTAAACGCTGATTCTAAACAGGTAACTTTAAGGCCAGGGGATGCTCTTGTGCTGGTTGATCAAAGGCCGATGCGCCTGAATTATCCGGTGGATATTTATCAGGGGACAGTAGTCGTGCCAAGGCAGTTCAAAGAACAAATTTTTGATCTTCTTTTTAAACAACCTGTTTTTACGCGTAAATATGGCGTAAGCAAAATTAGATTAAGCAAAGTTGTCATTGATCCCGGCCATGGAGGAAATGATCCTGGCGCTATCGGTAGGACCGGCTTAAGGGAAAAAGACGTTAATCTTGATATCGCAAAAAGGTTAAGCAATCTTCTTAAGCAGGAAGGCGTGCAGACGGTTTTGACTCGCTCTACGGATAAATTTATTCCTCTTCCGGTCAGGGCTAATATCGCTAACCATGGGCAAGCGGATCTTTTTATCAGTATCCATTCTAATGCCAGCCGCACGCGTTCTTTAAATGGATTCGAAATTTATTATGTCGCTCCCAGCGTCAGCGACGCGAAACGCGCTTATTTTGCCGCGCGTAATGAGGCGTTGAATTTGAGAAACGCGCAATTTGCCAGTTTCTCTTCAGATTTGAAAGCGATCATCTGGGATATGATTTATACAAATAGCCGCGCTGAATCCATTGAGTTGTCGCAAGCTATATGTAAGGCGATTGACGATGACCTGGATGTGAAAATCCTAGGCGTAAAATCCGCGCGTTTTCAGGTGCTTAAAGGCATAAAAATGCCCGGTGTTTTGATTGAAACAGGTTTTCTTTCCAATGCAGGAGAAGAGAGATTGTTGCGCAGTAACGCTTATCGCCAGAGAATCGCCGAAGGCGTCTTGGAGGGGATCAGGGATTATTCTCAAAATTTAGCTTTGGTGGAGGCCAGGTAGCTGATGAAATCTATAGGTGTTTTTGATTCAGGAGTAGGTGGGCTTACGGTAGCCAGGGAATTAATTAATCAATTGCCTTTTGAAAATATTGTTTATTTTGGCGATACCGCGCGCGTGCCCTACGGCATCAAATCCAAGGAAACAATTATTCGTTTTTCCATCGAGAATATACTTTTTTTGCTCAAGCAGAATGTAAAACTGATCTGCGTCGCCTGCAATACCGCTTCTAGCCTCGCATTACCGGCGATTAAAAATCATTTTCGCGTGCCGATTATCGGAGTGATTACTCCCGGCGTGAGAGAAGCGGTTTACGCTTCAGCGAATAAACGTATTGGCGTGATTGGCACAAAAGGTACGATTAAAAGCCGTTCCTATGATACAGAGATCAGACAGCTTGACCCTAAGGTAAAAGTTACAACCGTGGCTTGCCCTTTATTTGTCCCTTTTGTAGAGGAGGGTTGGCTAAAAGGCAGCGTGGTAGAGAGCGT
>JALOBQ010000113.1 GCA_023228185.1 Candidatus Omnitrophota bacterium | reverse complement strand
GCGTTAAATGAGATTCGGCAGTTAAGCGGGCGCCAGTTCCATCCTGAAGTGGCGGAAACTTTTCTTACGCTTTGCAAAGAAGGGAAGATTTAGTTCTCCATGCAGCCCAAACGTATAATCCTGATGTATATTTCTGAAGTTTCCGGCCATCGCAGCGCGACGCTGGCGATAGAAAAAGCAGTTAAAACGCTTTCGCCTAAATCGGAAATTTTGAGTATCAACGCTTTTAATTATACCAATCCCATATCTGAAAAGATCGTAAATAGCATTTATATGAGCGTGATTAAGAATACGCCTAAACTCTGGGATTATCTTTATGATAATCCCAAGGTTGTCAAGAGCGTTGAGAAGCTTAAAAAACTGATCCATAAATCAAATTCACCTAAATTTAAAAAATTATTTGATAAATTCAATCCGGATATCGTAGTTTGCACACAGGCGTTTCCCTGCGGCATGGTCGCGGATTTTAAGAAAGATTATGGTTCTAAACTTCCACTGGTCGCGGTGCTTACGGATTTTATTCCGCATTCATATTGGGTATATGAGGCGGTGGATTATTATATTACCCCTTCTGAAGAGGTAAGCCAGCGCCTGGTTAAAAAAGGCGTGCCTGCGCATAAGATGCGCTCTTTCGGCATACCCTTTGACCATAAGTTTAATCAGCAATTTAATCGCGCTGAGATTTTCGCGAAATTGCACCTTGATCCGCTTAAGCCGGTGATTTTAATTATGGGCGGCGGCCAGGGTTTGGGGCCGATCAAGACAATCGTTAAATCTTTAGATAGCCTAAAGACAGACGTTCAGGAGATCATTGTTACGGGAACGAATAAAAAATTATACCGCAGCTTGAAGCGTAAAATAAAGAAATACAAAAAAGATATCCGTCTTTTTGGTTTTGTGGATAACATTAATGAATTAATGTCTATTTCCACGTTGATTATTTCCAAGCCCGGCGGTGTAACTACCGCGGAAGCTTTGGCTTTGCGCCTGCCGATGGTGATCGTTAAACCTATTCCCGGGCAGGAAGTTAATAACACGGATTTTCTTACCCGTAAACAAGCGGCAGTGAAGTTAGAAGACCCTAAAAAAATAAACGCGGTAATCGATGATTTGTTGAAAAATGACCAGATATTGCAGCGAATGCGTGATTCTGCCGCCCATATCGCTAAACCTAATTCCAGCCTGGATATTGCCAAACTGCTGCTGGGCCTTTAAAGAGTGTTAAATTATTATTGTTATCGTTTAGGCCAATTTATCGCGTTAAAATTACCGTTAAAGTTAGCTTATCGCTTGGCGGTATTTTTATCGGATTTGCACTATTGGTTTTTTTGTAATGATCGTCGGTGTGTAAATAATAACCTTAGCTTTATCTTGCCGGAGAAAACAGCAAAAGAACGCCGCAGGATCGCTAAACAGGTTTTTCGCAATTTTGCCAAATACCTGGTGGATTTTTTTCGTTTCGAAAAGATCGACCGGGAGTTTATTAAGAAAAATATTAAGTTAGAAAACCTGCATTATTTTGACCAGGCGCTTAAGCTTGGTAAAGGCGTGGTTGTTCTGACCGCGCACCTGGGCAATTGGGAACTTGGCGGAGTAGTTATCGCGCAGTTAGGTTATCCATTCTGGGTAGTCGCTCTACCGCATAAAGAAAAGAAGGTTAATGATTTCTTTAACGGCCAGCGGGCAAGCAAGGGGGTTAATGTTATTTCTACGGGTAAGGCGATTAGGGGTTGTATAAAAGGGTTTCGCGATAATCATATGATTGCTTTTGCTGGCGACAAGGATTTTGCGGCTAAAGGCATAATTCTGGATTTTTTTAATAAACCCACGCTTTTTCCGGAAGGCCCGGCAGCTTTCAGTTTTATGACCGGGGCAGTTATTGTGCCGGGTTTTATGCTCCGGAACCCGGATGACAGCTTTACCTTAAGAATCGAGAAACCTATCGAATTTACGCCCACGCAAGATAAGAAGAAAGATATCGTGGATTTAATTACAATTTATAAAAATATCTTTCAGGATTATATCCGTAAGTACCCTGATCAATGGTATGCTTTCCGTGAATTTTGGATAAAGGAATAATTGTGAAAATCTATTTAATTATACCGGCATCAAATGAAGCCAGCGCGATCGGTAATCTGGTTTGCGCGGCGCGCAAGTATGTCCCGGATATACTGGTAATTGATGATGGTTCTAAAGATAATACCGCTGAGATCGCGGAAAAAAACGGAGCCCAAGTCATCCGTTTTGAGCATAACCTTGGTAAAGGCGCCTGCCTGATCGAGGGCTATCGGCAAGGGCTAAAAAAAGGTTTTGACGCGGTGATCAGTATGGATGGCGATGGACAGCATCATCCGGATGATCTACCTGCTTTTCTGATAGCCGCAGGCGATGAGCAAAACGCGTTAATCATCGGTAATCGCATGAATAACGCGAAAAATATGCCGCTGATTCGTTTTTTAACAAATCGGCTGATGTCTTGGATCATTTCTCTGGTTACCAAGCAGTCGATCCCGGATACGCAATGCGGATTTCGTTTGGTGAAACGTAAACTATTAGAAGATATTAACCTGGTTACATCCAATTATGATATGGAATCAGAACTTTTAATTAAAGCCAGCCGCCGGGGGTTTAAGATTAAGTCTGTGCCGATCAGGACAATTTACGGCTCGGAAATAAGCAAGATTAACCCTTTGCTGGATACTTTCAGGTTTATCCATTTAATGGCCAGGGATTTTTTTAGGAAATTTAAACATGATTAATACCTTACTGCATTGGTTATCGGGGTTACCTAAAGAATATGTTGTGGTTATTTTAGGCGCTTTGCCGATTTCTGAATTAAGGGGCGCGATTCCTTTGGCTTTGTCTTTTGGTTTCAGCCTGCCTAAAGCATTCTGGCTGGCGGTTTTGGGTAATTCGATTATCGTCGCTCCGGCGCTTTTTCTTTTTGAACCAGTTTCAAACTATCTGCGGAAATTAAAAATCTTCGCGCGTTTTTTTGATTGGGTTTTTGAACGCACGAAAAGAAACTCCGCGTCAATACAAAAATATGAAGCTTTGGGGCTGGCGATTTTTGTGGCAATTCCCTTGCCGATGACCGGAGCCTGGAGCGGGGTAATTGCCGCGTCCTTATTTAAAATTCGCTTC
>JALOBQ010000016.1 GCA_023228185.1 Candidatus Omnitrophota bacterium | reverse complement strand
AATACGTGCCTACGGCGCCGGATAATTTACCCACGCAAACTTGGGCCTTGGCCTGAAGCAAACGCTCTAAATTACGCTGCGTTTCATCATACCAGAGGGCTACTTTTAGCCCGAAAGTCGTCGGTTCAGCGTGCACGCCATGCGTCCTACCGATACAAGCCATATCCTGGTATAGTTTAGCTTTCTTACCGAGAATCTTTAAAAGCCTCTCTAAATCATCGATCAGTATATTAGAAGCTTCCTTCATCTGCACGCCCAGAGTGGTATCCAAGACATCCGAAGAAGTAAGCCCCAAATGCAGGTACTTAGCATCAGCGCCGATATACTGGCCGACGTTAGTGACAAACGCCACAACATCATGTTGGGTTTTCTGTTCAATTATATTGATCTTTTGGATATTAAATCTGGCTTTTTGTTTAATTCTTTTGACTGCCGCGGGCGGGACTATTTTTTCTTTAGCATAAGCCTCCAGAACGAGTATTTCTATATCCAGCATGGTTTTGAACTTAAACTCTTCCTGCCAGATAGATTTCATTGCCGGTAGGCTGTAACGTTCGATCATTGCAAGGCTTCCTCCTATAATTGAGAGATTAATTATATCAAAAAAACACCATTTAGCAAACAAAAAGTTAGCTATCCTTTAACCTGAATTTAGCTTTCTCTGCTTTGTTTCCCTGTTGCGTCCCTGTTTCGAAACAGGGACGAAATAGTTAACCGATAAACTTTATTGCAATTACCATATTTTGCAATATAATAATGCATAACCAAAAAGGAGCAAGCTATGTTACGAATTTTACGCAATAAGAAAACGCAAAAGAAAATTTGGATTGGTTTGGCAGTTATTATTATACCGGCTTTTGCTTTCTGGGGTTTCGGCAGTTCCACCGGAGAAGATGATAAATTCCAGTCTGCCGGCAAGATTTTCGGTAAAAATATATCTTACCAGGAATATCAGCAATCCCTCTCGGCGGTTAGAGTCCAGGCAACTATGCAGTTCGGAGATAAACTCCCTAAATTAGAAAAATACTTAAACCTTGAAGGCCAAGCCTGGGAAAGAATTATTTTACTTTATGAAGCTAAAAAACGTAAAATCAGCGCTTCTGATAAAGAAGTCATTGAAATGATTGAAAACGCCCCTTATTTCCAGGATAAATCGGGTTTTAACAGTAAAATTTACGGCCAGACATTGCGTTATGTTTTAGCCGTTAAACCACGCGCTTTCGAGGAACAAACCAGGCAAAATATCATACTCACCAAACTTTATCGAGAGGTTACCGAAGGAATTTCCGTAAGCACCCAACAAGTCAGGAATGAATACGAGAATGAAAATCAGGAATTAAGCATTTCCTATGTTGAAAGCAAAGCTGAAGATTTTATTAAAAAGATAAAACCTACGGATGCCCAAATCCAGGAATATTTTACTAATAATCCGGCGCTTTTCAGGGAACCGGATTCATTTAACGCCGAATATTGCGCGATTAGTTCAGAAAGTCAAAATAACGCGCTGGCGAAACTGTTACTTAAAAAAGTCCCCATGGAAAAAGCCGTTCAAAAATTAAATCTTACCTTTAAGGAAACAGGTTTTTTTAATTTAAACTCACCTGTTCCGGGCTTAGGTTGGCCGGCGGAAAGTTCAGGATTATTCAGCAAACTGAAAATCGGAGAATATGCTCCGCTTCTGCAGGCAAATGGTGTAAGCTATATCGTCAAACTTAAAGATAAGCGGTTAGCCGGTATTCCGGAATTTGAAAAAATAAAAGATACAGTAAAAGCTCGCTTTATTAATAGTTCGACCGAAAAAATGGCCAAGGATAAAATTACCAACTGCAGTGAAAAACTCGCCTCGATGAATTTTAAAAAAGCCGCCAGTAAGTGCGGTTTAAAGATAAAAAAATCGCCGCTTTTTAAGAGAACTTCAAAAATTGAAGGCCTCGGTTCAGGAGTAATCTTCTGGGATACCGCCAAATTGCTTAAAGACGGACAAACAAGCCAGGTAATTCGCCAGAACGATAACTTCTATATCATCGAATTAGCGTCTCTTGTACCTGTTGATGAAAATAAATTCCTCAAGGAAAAAAGCACGCTTGAGGAAAAAATGCTTTCTGCTAAAAAACAAGAAAAACTCAACCAGCTACTCAACGAATTAAAACAAAAAGCGCAATAGTTTTTAAGGCTATTGCGCTTTTTAATTTTCCCAAACAAAAATTAGCTTACTTTGATCGCGTTTACCGGGCAGCTATCAGCGACTTCCTGCAAATTACAAGAAGCGCAAACCTGCGTTTTAACATGGGCAATACCATCGCCCTCCACCTGAAAAACATCCGGGCATGACTGTTCGCATAAACCGCAACCTACACATGTGGAAACATCAACCGTAACCTTAGCCATTTTCTTACTCTCCCTTTTTTATCTTTCCAACAAATTCTCAAATATCTCTTCGTGTTCAACTTCTTCGCTTAAAATATGGGTCACCAATTGATACGTAACATGGTCTTTACCCAATGTTTTTTTAGCGATTTTGTTATAAACATCTATCGCGCCTGCTTCTGCTTCGGCGACAATCCGGATAATCCGGTTGATATCGGTAGTATTTTTCGGGGGCATTAAATACGGGGCATTGGCGTTTTTTTCAAGCTCCATCGGATTAGCCACAGGTAGATCGCCTAATTTAATAATTAAATCCGCTAACTCTTGAGCATGTTCTAATTCGTCTTTAGCCAATTTCTGCAGCATTTCCTGGATATCTTCATACGCTCTGCCGGAAACAATGTTTGCCATATAGGTGTAGAGGTAAAAAGCCAGCCACTCATCGCAATACGCTTTATTTAAATCCTTAACCAGTTCTTTTAAACTTAAATCGACTATCGCCCTTGCTTGTTTTCCCATTTTTCCCCCCTTATTTAGGCTTCTGCCTTAAGGTTGTACTTTTTAATATTATTATCCGCGATATCCTGGATTTTCTTTATCTCTTCGGGGTTATTCAACAAGTGTTTAAAACGTCCCTGGGATTTTAAATACTCCTCTACCGGTTTAGGCGTGATCTGTTTGCGGTTAATAAGCACTCCGGATTCATACTCAATCAACGGATAAAGCCCGCAATCAACGGCTAATTTTGCTATTGGGGTTGTTTGGTTGGTCTCGTGGCGCCAGCCTAAAGGACAAGGCACATGCACCTGAATATATTTGGGGCCTTTAATAGAAATTGCTTTTTTAACCTTACGCTGCAAATCCTGCGGAAAACCCGCCGAAGCTGTTGCTACATAAGGTATGCCATGGGCAACGGCAATCTCCGGCATCGGTTTTTTGGGCCTTAAGTTACCCGAAGATTGTTTGCCCGACGGACTGGTCGTAGTATTGGTATCAAAAGGCGTAAGCCCGCTACGTTGAACGCCGGTGTTCATATAGGCTTCGTTATCGTAACAAACATATAAAATATCGTGCCCGCGTTCGAACATACCGCTTAAAGCCTGCAAACCGATATCCGCGGTTGAGCCGTCTCCGCCCTGGGCAATCACGTTAGTCAGATCTTTTGTGCCTAAATATTTAAGCGCCGCTTCTACTCCGGAAGCAACTGCTGCGGAATTTTCAAACAAAGAATGAATCCACGGCACGCCCCAGGCAGTTTCCGGATATTTAGTGGAAAAAACTTCCAGGCAGCCCGTGTTGTTTACGACAATTGTATTGGCGCCGCTAGCCTCAATTACTAAACGCGCTGCGATTGCCTGGCCGCATCCGGCACAAGCTGTATGACCGGGCTTAAATAAAATATTATTCTCCATATTCTTCCTTTAATAATTCCGGCTTCAAATCAATAAAATCAGCGTTAACCTCTTTTGCCCCAAGCCTTCTGAATACTTCCTGCACGGATTCTAAAGTAATATCCCTGCCGCCGAGGCCGGCGACAAAACTGCTGATTACCTGAGGAGCTTTTTTCTTGCCGCAGAATGCCGATTTTACCTCTACGGCAATCGGGGCATAAGCGCCTAAAGAAACAGATTTATCTAAAACAGCAACTTTAGCGACATCTTTTAAAGCTTCATAAACCCGCGCATAAGGAAAAGGACGAAAAGAAATAATGCGTAATAAACCGACTTTCTTGCCTTTTGCCCGTTGAGCGTCGACTTCTTCTTTGATTGTGCCGCATACCGAACCCATTGCCACGATTACTTTATCGGCACCTTCGATCTTATATTCCTCAACCAGCAAGTCTTTGTAATCCCTGCCGAATACGCTGTTAAATTCTTTTGAGATCTGGCTCAAGTATTCAACAGATTCTTTCATCGTCGCCTGGATAGCGTAACGGGCTTCCATATAATAATCCGGGTCAGCTAAAATCCCCATCGTAATCGGATGAGCTGTGTCTAATTTATATAACGGCTTATAGGCGGGTAAAAATTTATCTATCTTTTCCTGCTCCGGCATATCCAAAGTTTCCATGCCATGAGTAAGAATAAAACCATCCATACAGACCATCACCGGCAGCATCACTCGTTTATCTTCAGCCAGACGATAGGCGATCAAATGAAAATCAACGGCTTCCTGGTTATCTTCGGCGTAGATCTGGATCCAGCCGGCGTCACGCAAAGAAATTGAATCCTGCTGGTCATTCCAGATATTAATCGGAGCACTGATCGCCCGATTCGCGCAGGTCATTACCACGGGCAGGCGCATTCCGGCGATATTAAAAACAACTTCCGCCATATAAAACAACCCTTGAGAGCTGGTTGCCGTATAGGCGCGCACGCCTGTCGCCGATGCGCCTAAAACAACACTCGCGGCGGAATGTTCGCTTTCCACATTCACAAACTGCGAGCTTAATGATCCATCAGAGACCATCTGAGCTAAATCTTCAACAATATGCGTCTGGGGAGTGATCGGATAGGCGGAAACTACGCCTGGCCGGCACAACCTGATTATTTCAGCTATCGCGTGTGATCCTTCAACAAATTCTTTCATTTATCCTCTTGAATAGATTCTTCCGGGACCATTTCAATATCTTTTTTTGGGCAAATATCCGCGCAAACGCCGCAGCCTTTGCAAAAATTAAAATCTACCCAAAAAGTATTCTTTTCTTTCCCGTGCACACAGCCTTCAGGACAGGCCAACAAACACATCCTGCAGGCAATGCAATTCTTATGTAGATAATGCGGCCGGGATTGCACTCTCCAACTGCCGGTCTTATCACCTTTGCTTTTTAACGGATCTACGATTAATGGCCCAAACATATTATTTTTTAGCCTTCTCTTTTATAAAGTTAAAACCTTCTTTTATCGCCGCGATATTGCCTTCTTGGGCTTTACCGCTAAATCTTTTCTTAATGACTTCTACCAAGTTATCCAACTGCAATTCTCCGCTCGCCGCGGCAAATGCTCCGATAATAATCGTGTTAACAATCGGCCTGCCGATTGTCCTTAAGGCTATCTCGGTTGCCGGGACAATGTAAACTTTTTGTTTAGCTTTTACTTTCGGCAATTCTAAACCTTCTTTACCGTTAATTATCGCTATACCGTCTTCTTTAAGGCCGGAAAAACAATTAAACCCGCGTAAAAGCGTAGGATCCATGATCAAAACGTAATTCGGCTCATAGATCTGGCTGCGCAGGCGCACAGGCAGATTATCCACGCGCACATAAGCGTTCATCGGCGCGCCCATCCTGGCTGCCCCGAAATTAGGGAAAGCGTAAGAATATTTGCCTTCGTTAAAATAGCTAAAACCTAATAATGCCGCGGTGGTGATCGCTCCCTGTCCAGCGCGGGCGTGAATCCTGATTTCTTTCATCATGCTCCTTCAAAATGAGTCAATACTTTGGCAAGACCTGCTTAACCAAAAGTTTGCTAATTATATAACCGTGGTTGAAATTTGTCAAATAATTTATTTTCAGCGTTTTGCGGCAATCAGGCTGCTGGTCTGGGCAAGCAGCCTGAATATCTCTGCTGGCTGCTGATAATTCAGTGTTCCCAAGCCGCAAGAAGGGCTAAGCATAAGATTTTTTAGCAATAGCTCCCTTTTGATCCCCTTCTTTTCTAAAATACTTAAAGCTGATTCAATTTTTTGCGTAAGTATTGTTGCTGTCAGGCCAGCCGGAGCTTCCTGGGTAGGCACAATACCCCAGCAAACAGCTTTATCTTGTTCAAAAAATCTCTTTAAATCATCAGCATAAAGCACAAACCTTTCCTGAAAATTGAAAGCGTCAAAATTTATAATATCCAGATCCGCGATATCAGTAAGCATTGACCAATCCGTATTGCCGCAGCAATGCACGCCTAAAAGGCACTCCTGGGATTTGATCATCTGCGCGGTTTCAGAAAGCACGTTAATCACAGTATCGCGGTTTATCGGCGTATAAGCTGAACCCACCGCGGATAAATACGGCTCATCAATAAAAACAATCATTTTCCTGCCGAATTTCTTCAAAGTATCCAGTTGCCAAAGGGCTTTCATCGCCAGGCCCTTAGCGGCTACCTGCATAAATACTTCGTCGTGTAATAAAGAATTCCCCTTCTCGTCGTTAATCCCGGCGCAGAAAGTAAACGGCCCGGTAATATGGCATTTAATAAACTCCGCCTTGCCAACGCCTGAATTTTCTAAATGTTGATAAAATTTATAAAACCCTTGCGCGTAATCTTTGCTGATCGCGAAATAATCGCTATCCGCGGAGATCACTCTTTCGTAAAATTTCTCCAGCTCATTTTCTTTATTTGACGAGTCAAAAATAAATTCTCCGTCTTTTATCTTCAGGCATGGCAGATGTTCACTGAACTGGGCGATCATCCCCTCGCGAATATCGCGGCAAGGCAATTGCGGCCAAAAAGGGGCAAGCGGGAGATATTTAAAAATAATTTCTAACGCTTCTTCAGCGTCATGGTAAGGCAGACTGCCTACGCCGGTAGCCAAGCCTTGCAAACCAATCATACTTTCTCCCTGGTTAAAGTTCCGGACGGGCTCAATTCAACCAACTCCTCGATCTTTAATTTTAGGATCACGAATTGTTCAGGAATAACCACCTCAAAATTTTTATGGCCCTTGCCTCTTTCTACGCCCTCAATAATGCGTTTTATGGAGAGATCAATCTTCTTCTGCTGCAACTCCTTAATAATATTTTCATATTCTTTGCCACTGTCAATAATCGCCACAGTGCCGTTAACCTGATAGCCGACAAGAGAATTATTATCCATAAAAGAAAGCGAAGCGCGGGGGTTCTGGCTTAAATTGCGAAAAGTTCTGCCGATAATATAATCCACCAGATAGATTGAATCAGCTTCAATTTTCAGGATGAATTTGGGCGCGGCGTTTGGACGGCCGTCTAAATCGCAGGTTCCCACGCTGATAAATTCCCGGGCAATCATCAAATTTTTAATGCTTTTTACGTCCATTCGCTTACTTTAACTCCTGATCCATATTTTCCTGTAAAATATCCTTGAACGCGGCGTCAAAATCATAGACCTGCTTAAAATCATTCAGCTTATCTTCCTCGGTTTTAGAAAAAAGCTTTTTTTCGATCAGATTAAAAACGATATTGCCGAAATCCTGCGTCCGCGTTATCCCCCAATATTGGAGCACTGTTTTAGCCAGGCCGCCATACTGATTAACCGCAAAATCACGCAGGCCTAAAGCCAACTGCCCGCCTGAAACATGGCCGCTAAGTTTTAATTTGTTTTGCGTAAAAGTTAACCCTTGCAGGACAAATTCATAAGCGTCGGGCTTATAGCGGTTATCCTGCAGGCAGATTTCTTCCACGATCTCAAAAAACTTGCTCATTTTAACCCCGGAATATCAAACCCTGAAACATCTTTCATTTTTTGCGCGGCGATCTCATGCGAACGCGAAAGCGCGCGGTTATAAGTATCGCGCAAAGAACTCTCCAGCTCGATCTTATTAACTGTCTTAAAATCAATATTTAAGGCCACGGATTTTACATCGCCGGTTGCGCTCATCGATAGTTTAAGCGTTCCGTCAGAACTAGTTACCTCAAAAACAGCGCTCTCTAACTGGCGTTTTACTTCTGCCATCTTTTTTTGCATTTCCATCAACTGTTTAATTTTATCAAACATCTCTTCCCCCCTAAGTATCGCTTATTTAGCAATCAAAGTTCTAAAATCAGCGGGAAAAATATTATCCCGGAAAATTTCCCTGCCATTTTTGTTCAACATAATATAAGTAGGCACCCCAGATACATTCTCCTGACGGGAAAACGCGCCGTCTTGGTCTAATAAAACAAGCATCTTCAAAACATAGCCTTTAAAAAAACTACTGATCTTATGGCTGGGCTCTCCGATATCTACGGCAAACGCGATAATTCCTTCTTTTTTAAGCTCGGCGTTCATCTGGTTTAATTTTTTTATCTCTTCGCGGCAATATGGGCACCAGGTAGTCCAGAAAAAAAACAAAACCGGCTGTTTTCCTTTATATTGGCCGGGAGTAACTATGCCGGCTGAAAGGCTTTCCAATTTGATTTCCGCGGCATTTACCGACGTAGAACAAAAAGAAACTAGGCAAACAACCAACGACAACATAATCACAAGACGCCTGTAAAAAATCATCATCTAAAATCTCCTTATCGCGGTATAAATAAAATAAACGCCGAAAACTATGATCAGCCAAGCGCAGGATTTCTTGATCAAGACCATCCATTTTCCGGCTTTAGGCAAGCCGCTGAGCAAAGAGCCGAATGTGCCGAAAACAATAAAAATCAACCCCATACCATAAGAAAAACAAAAGAGTAATAACCAACCATACGCGATATTCTGTTTAGTCGTTAAGTAAGCTAAAATCGTCCCTAATACCGGAGTAAGACAAGGAGTAATCGCTAAAGCCGAAAATAAACCCAATAAAAATGTGGAAAGATAACTGCCCTGCTTTAACTCCGGCAGTTTAAAAAAACGCGCTTTAAATTCGAATAACCCCAGCATAGAAATGCCAAAAAAAACAATTACTATGCCGACTAATAAATAAACTAACGGATTGGCACTCAGGCTGCCGAATAAATTGCCTGTTAAAACCGCGAATAACCCTAACGCCGAATAAGCAAGCGCCATGCCTGTGACATAAACCAGGCTCAAGATAAACCCTTTGCGCCTTTGGCCTTGGCAACTTGCAGTAATATAGCCTGCGGAAACCGGAATTAACGGATAAACGCAAGGAGTCAGGCTCACGGCTATGCCGCCAAGAAAAGCAAATAAAAAATCCCACGGGCTACCGGACAGTTGCATCAATCCACCTTAAGTATTTTTTCTCTCCGGCGATAATCGGCAAAGCGATAATTTCCGGAACCTGGTAACTGTGCAGTTTTTTTACCAATTTAACAATTCGGCTGAACTTATCCCTGCGTGATTTAATTATCAATAATATCTCCGCGGCCCTTTCTATGGATTGTTTCCACCAAAACAAAGAATCAACTTTAGCGACAATATTTACACAGGCCGCCAGCTTTTCACGAATCAGGCTTTCGGCGATTATCTTAGCTTCTTTTTTATTTGCCGCTGTAACAAAAATTATAATATGCATCGTTTAATAATACCACGAATACTTCCCTTGCTCAAGGGCGTAAACTTATTTAGTATCTAATTCGTTAACTTTGATCGAACGAATACGGCCAAATTGCGAGCAAAGATCAAAAACCAGAGTCGGATCATCAGTATTTATCGTCACGTTAAAATTACCTGTCTGAAGATGGTCGTCGCAAGGCGTGATGTTTAAAGTGCTGCCAAATTCAAGCAAAGCGCTCTTGATTACCTTGAGATTAGTATTTTTAGCATGCAAAATAAACTCTAAAGCGTATTTTGAGGTCATTTTAAGTTAAGCTTACAAAAGAAAGCATCCGGCCGGCTGCTTTTGCCTCTTTACGGAAAGAAAAAAAAGCATCCTTTGAACAATAAGTGCAAAGCGCGGAATCAAATATATTTTCTTCACGCACGCCCGCGTTAATCAGCTGCGTTCTATTTAAATTAGCCAGGTCCATATACCGTGAACCTGCGCGACGAAAAATAGCGAAAGGAAAATTACTTTTGAAATCTTCGGATACTTCGTAACAGCAAGAACGTATTGCCGGGCCAAAAGCAGCCAATAGGTCGGCCGGGTCGCTTTTAAATTTATCATGCATAAGTTTGATCCCCGCGCTGCAAATATTTGCTTCGCTACTGCGCCAGCCAGCGTGCAGGATACCGGCGGCGGGAATTTTTGGATTATAAAGAAAAACCGGCAGGCAATCAGCTGTAAGTATCGCCAGCGGAAGATTCGGCTGGTCCGTAATAAATCCATCGCAATCAGCAATAGAACTTTCGTAATCTAAAGCTCCTTGTCCTGCGTCATTTTGCGTGGCATAAACTACGGACACCCCATGCACCTGTTTGGCGCAAACCAAAGACCGGTAATCGATTTTGAACTTCTCTAAAAAATTTTTACGATTATCTAAAGAATCCGCTGTCGCCCCATACGACAAAGACATATTACCGTCAGCTTTACTGCTAAAAGCCGCGATCAAACGATTATTCTGCGGAAAATCAAAAACTTTAGGCATTCTCTATCAACTCCACGACTTTATTCCTGCTTTTTTGCCCCTGAATAATTTTCAAACAGTATTTTTTTACTTTAAAATGTTCGGCGAGAAGTTTTAAAAGCTGTTCGTTGGCTAAGCCTTCGCAAGCAGGTTTAGTAAGATAGACTTTCAACGAATCGCCTTCGGCTTTTACCAGGTTCCTGCTGGCTTTGGGGATTACACGGAGGTTAAAGGTCATCGGGGTTATTTATTTTCAACCTGTTTGGTATCCTGGATGTTGGCCAGGCGGTCGGAAACTTTTTCCAACCGTTTTGAACAATTGGAATATTTACTGGAGGCGTCAACCAGATGGCCGCCTAAAGTATCAAAATCATCCTTGAACTTATTTATTTCAACGGATATCCCGCTTAAACTTTTTAGAATTGTTTTAGCGTTCTCTTCTACTTTTAAACCGCGCAGACCCAGGCAGATTACCTGCAGGTAAGCGTAAAACGTATTCGGCGAAACAGGGATAACTTTTTTCGCCATACTGTAAGCGAAAATATCTTCTTTAATGATCACTTCATAATAAACATTTTCCGCCGGTATATACATCAGCGCGAAATCATAGGTATTTTCCTGCGGCAGGATATATTTTGAGGCAATCTCATCGATGCGGTTCTTTACGTCCTGGGAAAATTTCTTGCGCAGAGCAATTTTCGACTGTTCATCCTGGGTTTCCAAAGATTTCTGGAAATTCTCCAGGCTGAATTTCGCGTCTACCGGCACCAGGCGTTCACCTAAACGGATTACCGCGTCAACCGCGTCTCCGGATTTAAAACGGTATTGCACCTGGTAATGCTCTTTGGGCAAAACTTGTGAAAGTAAATTCTCTAAAAGCGACTCGCCCCAGGTGCCGCGGAATTTCGGAGCCCGTAATAATTCCTGCAAGCTGGAAATATCCTTACTGATTTCCACGATCTGCCGGTTAGTCTGCTCAAGCCTGCCTAATTGTTCCTTAACCGTGCCAAAAACATTTGTCGCGCTGCCTAGATTCTGGCCGATGATTTTGTTAGCTTCCTGCAGGGATTGCTGCATCTGATTTAAGCGCTCGTTAACCTGGGAAGATATCTTCAGCACCACGCTGACGATAAATACCGACAACCCGAGTAAAACTAACGCGGCTAACCAAATCATTATGCCTCCCGGCTAAATATATTCTACCTATTATTCCTTTTATTTCTTTCCTAGGTTTTAGGTGCTATGTTTTAGTTTACCTTGAAGCAGAAGCGCGGTCAAGATAATTAGTAGACAGTCTACGTAACTAACTACAAACTATGAAGTTACAAAACAAATACATACACCTGCCCACTCGTATTTATTATATAACATCTTTTAGGAAAGCTTACGTAGATTATTTTGAATATTAAGGAAGCTTTTCAGGATGATGTCTGACAACCTTTGCCTGCACCATATAGATTACGTCTTCGGCGATATTAGTGGTGTGATCGCAGATACGTTCCAAGAAACGCGCGATAAGCAAAAGCTGTATTGCCCGGGGTATCGTAGAAATATCTTTGATCATATATTCTTCCACCAATTCTTTTTGTATCCTATTCCTTAAAGAATCGGCTTGAGAATCGGAAAGTAAAACTTTCTTAGCCGCTTCGATATCCTTATTCACGAATGCGTCGATCGCCATTTTGACCATACTTTTAGAAAGCGTTGTCAAAAGCGGTATATCAACAAGTGGTTTTAAAAGCGGCTTATCCGCAAGTTCCAATACGCGTTGTGAAATATCCAGGGCAATATCCGCGATCCTTTCCAGTTCGGCGTTTAATTTCATACCGGTAGTAATGAAGCGTAGATCATCAGCCACGGGTTGATGCCGGGCAATCAAATCCAAACACTTTTCATCAATAGCCAATTCAAGCTCATCAACTAAAACATCACTACTGATTACGCTTTCTGCCAACGCGCGGTCACGGTTTTTCAGCGCCTCCACGGATTTATGGATCGCCTCCTGCGCGAAAAAACCCATTTTTAATATATCGCTGTTTAAACCATCTAATTCTTCGTCAAAATGCCTGTTCATTATTATCCCCCTTGGTTATTTTTAAACCCTCTCCCGCTAATATTCTACGGATTAATTTCTGCACCTGATCTTTGATATTCGCGCGCACAAAACGAAAAAAATCCAAATCCCTGCCTTTTGGGTCTTCTATCTGCCATTGAATATGTTCTTGAGCCGGAACCAGCGGGCAGCTATCCTGGCAACCTAAAGTTATTGAATAATCGAAATTTTTTACCGGCAATTCGTTAAAACCTTTCGGTTTATAAACAGACAGGTCCACGCCATCCTCCTGCATTACTTTTATTGCCGAAGGGTTCACTGCGCACGATGGCCGTGAACCGGCGCTATATGCTTCTAAGATTCCTTTGCCTAATTGCCGGGCATAGCCCTGCGCCATCTGACTGCGGCAGGCGTTTTCCACGCAAACAAATAATACTTTTTTCATAATCCTACCCGAACCTTCCTGTAATATAATCTTCTGTGCGCTTATCCTTGGGCGCCTTAAAGATCATTTCGGTTTTATCGAATTCAATAAGTTCACCCAGAAGGAAAAATCCAGTATAATCGGAAATCCTCGCAGCCTGTTGCATGTTATGCGTTACGATCACAATAGTATAGTCCTTCTTCAACTCTAAAATCAACTCTTCAATTTTCCTTGTGGATATCGGGTCAAGGCTGGCGCAGGGTTCGTCAAATAACAGCACTTCCGGGGAAACTGCCAGGCAGCGGGCGATGCAGAGCCTCTGCTGCTGGCCGCCGGAAAGTTTCAAAGCGCTTTCATGTATCCTGCATTTAACTTCATCCCAAAGCGCGGATTTCTTTAACGATTCCACAACCTTCTCTTCTATAAATTGTTTATCTTTAATACCGTTAACTTCCAGGCCATAGCTTACATTCTCGAAAATACTCTTCGGAAACGGATTAGGTTTCTGAAAAACCATACCTACGCGCTTACGGATATCCACCGAATCAACTTCGCTGGCTAAAATATCTTGACCATCCAGACAGATACGCCCAGTGAGCGAAGTATGCGGGAGTATCTCATGCATCCGGTTAAGCAGCCTGATAAATGTGGATTTACCGCACCCACTAGGCCCGATAATCGCGATTACCTGATTAGAAAAAATATCCAGATTAATGTTTTTTAACGCCTGGTGTTTACCATAAAAAAAGTTCACGTTTTCCGCCCGCATCTTCAACTGCTT
>JALOBQ010000112.1 GCA_023228185.1 Candidatus Omnitrophota bacterium | reverse complement strand
CCAAAACCATCGCCACCAGCCAGGATAAACTCACGACAATCATCCCCTGCATCCAATTTAAATCTTTATCCGTGCGGCAAATATTAATTAAAACCATTCCTGAAATAATCGCAACCTCAATGCCGACGATAAAATCCAAAGCCGGGTTGATCTCCCCAAAAGCCAGGCCGCAAAAAATAGGCAAAAGCATGGTTAAGGCAATACCCAAAATAATTTTTCCCAGATAAAAACCGATGATTTTGATATCTTCCAGGCGGGGTTTTAGGATCATAGCCTAGTTAAGGCCAAGCAGATTAAAAAGCTGGCCAGCATTATAGCTAAAGCATATAAAAGTTCGGTGCTTATGCCAAGAACTATGTTTAAAGCAGGCTTAAATTTCATTTTACAGCTTTCCGGCTAACAAAGTTAACAATTGCGGTTCATTACCGATAAGCGTTACGGCGATCACATCATCACCGGGCTTAAGCACTGTATCGCCGTGCGGCAGGATGACTTCTTCCCCACGGAGAATAGAAACCAGCACTGAATTTTTAGGTAAAGCGATCTCTTTTAACGCTTTGTTAATTACCGGCGCATCTTGCGGCAGGTCGACGCGCACAATGGCAAGCTTGCCGCGTTTAAAACTCATTAAATTTACAAAATCCGAAAAAGACACTTCCTCTTCGATGATCTTGGCGATGATCTTAGTAGAATCAACCGGCACATCAATGCCTAATTCGCTGAAAACATGCTCATTATCCGGATTGTTCACGCGGCCAACGGTGCGCTGAAGATTAAATCTTTCTTTGGCTAACTGGCAAATAATCAAATTGTCTTCGTCATCGCCGGTAACCGCGGCCAAAACATCCGCCCGCTCTATGCCGGCTTCTTCAAGTATTTTAGGATCGCAAGCATCGCCGTTAACCACCAAAACTTCCAAGTCCTTGGCAATCTCTTCGCAAATATTACGGTCTTTATCGACAATACTGATCGTATGCTTGCTTTGATAAAGCCGTTTGGCTAAAAAATAACCGATTTTTCCAGCGCCAACAATTAAAATATACATAATTTATTTCTCGTTAAGATGGAACCTCTCTCTTACCTGACGCAAACTGGTTACTTTAACCAATCCCATCAAGACGTCTTTATCTTTGAGCACGGTATTTGCCTGCGGAAGCACAACCCCGTGCATACTTCTAATCGCTACGACAATAAATTCACCGGGTAGATCAATATCATGGATAGTCTTGCCAACCAAGCTGTTTTTTACCTCGATTTCAATTACGCCTAAATCCTTACTTTCGATAAGGTAACTAGAAAAGCGGCTTTCAATGATCTTGTCCCTGAGCATTGCCGCGACAAGGATTGTCCCGCTGATAATGTCCAGCCCTAAAGCGGAATAGATATGGGCGCGCTGCGGATCGTAGACACGGGCAAATACTTTTTGCACGTGAAAAATCTTTTTTGCTACCTGGGCGGCAATCAAATTCGTATTATCGCCGTTAGTCACCGCGCAAAAAGCGTTAGCTTTTTCCACGCCGGCTTGTTTTAATAAATTCAGGTCAAAACCGTTACCGACCATGGTCAGGCCGTTAAAGGTATTGCCCAGGCGGTCAAAAGACTGGCGGTTCTTATCGATAATCACCACGTCATGGCCTTCACCGGATAAAAGTTTAGCCAATTCCGAACCGACCCTGCCGCAACCGACGATAATCACATACATAGTTTAACTTGCCTCTTATTTCTTGACGATCTCCACCAACTTATTAAACGCATGGATATCGCGCACAGCCAAATCCGCAAGGATCTTGCGGTCAATATTGATCTTGGCTTTTTTCAAACCATTCATAAACACGCTATAGCTGATACCGGACAAGCGGCAGGCGGCGTTAATCCTGACAATCCAAAGAGAACGGATCTCCCGTTTCTTATTCCTGCGGTCCCGATAAGCGTAAGTCAACGCGTGCAGCAGTATCCTGCGCGCTTGCTGATATTGCGTGCTCCTGGCGCCCCAAAAACCTTTAGCGCTCTTTAATACCTTCTTCTTTCTTTTGCGTGTTGCCACGCTATGCCTAGCTTTTGCCATTGTATCTCCTGTATTTGTTTAAGTCTTACTATTCTCTATCTCATTCTGATTTTTTGCTTTTGCTTTTTTCTATATACTACATACTGAATTTAGCCATAGGGCAACATTGATTTAATAAATTTTGCCTCTTTTTTGCCTTCCATGGATTGACGTTTTCTTAAAGATCTTTTTCTTTTACTATTCTTGCTTGTTGCCAAGTGACTCTTTCCACCCGCAGAATAACGCACCTTACCTTTTTTGGAGAGCTTAAAACGTTTCGCTACCCCTCTTTTTGTCTTCAGTTTACCCATGATCAAACCCCCTTATTATAACTTATTTTGGAGAAATAACAAAGGACATAATCCTGCCTTCCATAGCAGGCGCCTTTTCCACTTGCCCCTCAACCTGGGTGTGTGTGATAAATTTATCTAAAACCTGGCGGCCTAGGTCAAGATGTTCCATTTGCCTGCCGCGGAAAAACAGGTTAACGCGAACTTTATCTTTGTTCTTCAAGAAAGTTATCGCCTGCTTAACTTTTGTGTCAAAATCATGTTCATCAATATGCGGCTTAAGCCGGATTTCTTTCAGGCGGCCTTGTTTCTGATGCTTTTTAGCTTCGCGCTCCTTTTTTTCCAGGTCATATTTGAATTTTGTAAACTCGATGATCCGGCAAACCGGCGGGTTAGCTGCGGGAGCAACTTCCACTAAATCTAGATCACTCTGATTAGCGATCTCCATAGCCCTTTGCACGCTCATTACCCCTAAAGTATTATTATCCGGCCCAATCACCCTTACTTGCGGCACATTAATTCTTTCGTTGGTGCGCACGAACTTTTTAATGGCAACCACCTCCTTTTATTGATACGTTTGAATTTGTGTTTTTAAAATCCCAATAAATTCTTCTAACAACATTACTCCCTGATCGCCGGTGCCCTTTTTACGGACGCTGACTTGTTTATTCTGTGCTTCACGCGGGCCTAAAACCAAGCAATAAGGTATTTTATTTATTTCCGCGCTGCGAATTCTTTTGTCCAGCGTCTCGCTGCGCTGGTCGATTTCTACGCGTATACCGGAAAGCAACAATTGTTTTTTTACTTCTAAAGCATACTCCTGCACGGTATCTTTAATCGGAATTAATAAAACCTGCACCGGCGCCAGCCACAAAGGA
>JALOBQ010000111.1 GCA_023228185.1 Candidatus Omnitrophota bacterium | reverse complement strand
AAATAAGGCAAGTAAAAACGCCAGGAACATAAAAGAAACCTGCGTGACAATCAGGATATTTTTCTTATTCATCCTATCGGCAAGCACGCCGCCAAAAATAGAAAATAAAAAAATCGGAATTGAGCCGAGGAAACCAACCAGCCCAAGCAAAAAAGCAGAGCGGGTCAGCTCGAATACCAACCAGCTTAAGGCGATATTCTGCACCCAGGTGCCGATTAGAGAAACAAACATTCCCAGCCAATATACCCGGAAATTAACAATCTTCAGGGAAGAAAACATTTATTTTAGGAAGGATTTCCTAGGCTCTGTTTGACTAACTCTGCCACTAACAAGCCATCTGCCTGGCCGGCAAGTTTGGCGTTTACTTCTTTCATCACTCTGCCCATATCTTTCATCGAACTGGCGCCTAACGCGGAAATTACCTCAGCGATTACTTTCTTTACCTCATCCGCGGAAAGCTCAGCCGGAAGATAAGTTTTTAAAATCTCCAGCTCGCTCTTTTCTTTCTCGGCCATCTGAAGCCTGTCGCCTTTAGTAAATTGCTCGATAGAATCCTGGCGCTGTTTGATCTGCTTTTTGATTACCGTAACCGCTTCGTTGTCATCAAGTGTGTTTTTCTTCTTTGCTACCGCCAGATTCATTAAATCCGCGCGCAGAAAGCTTAACACGGAACTTTTTAAAGCATCCCTGGCCTTCATCGCTTCCTTATAATCTTGCAGTATCTTTTCTTCCAGCATCTTCGCCTCCGTCTTTTGGCCCTTTCATACGCAGAATATACCTCACCACGAAAAATACAACTATCGCCACTGAGAAAAAATCCAAAAACGCGGCAATAATCAACCCGATCTTAAAATTTGCCCTGCCCAAATGCCAAACCACCCTTTGCCACTCGCTATCCGGAAAAATCAAACCGACAATCGGCATCATCAGGCTTTCCACAACCACGTTAATAATTTTAGCGACGGCATTGCCCATTACGATACCGACAGCCACGCTGACTATCCCGAAAGACCTGATAAAATCAACAAATTCATCCTTAAGTTTAAAATCGCGCATAATTATTCACCTAAAATAAAACGCGTTTTTTAAAATCAGTTATTCTGCGTTCTAATTCCTCTTTAGTCAAGACCGCGGTGCGCCGTAGCCCAAAATCCTCGATATTAAAAGAGGCCGCGATCGTCCCGTAGGCGAGCGCCTTCTTTATCGCCTGCGGCGTTATTTTTTTCGATTTAGCCAGATAACCCATAAAACCTCCGGCAAACGTATCGCCTGCGCCGGTAGGGTCAACTACTCTTTCAGCCAGATACGCCGGAAGCGAAAAAGTTAATTTATCATTAAAAAATAGCACCCCGTGCTCTCCCTTTTTTATCAAAACCATTTTCGCGCCAAAAGATAAACAGGCGCGCGCCGCCTTAATCAGGTTCGACTCGCCGGAAAGCATTCTTGCTTCCTGGTCGTTTGCCACATAAATATCCACGTCTTTAAGTAATCTGACTAATGATGCACGTTTATGGTTGATCCAGTAATTCATACTGTCTAAACCGACCAAGCGCGGGGAGGACATTTTCTTAAGCAAATGCCTTTGAATATCCGGATCAACATTAGCTAAAAAAATATGGCTGATCCGGCTTTGTTCTTTAGAGATACGCGGTTTAAACCCCGAAAGCACGCCTAATTCAGTGCTCAGGGTAATTGCCGTATTCAGATCCCCCTGATACTGGCCCTGCCATCTAAATGTTTTTCCAATATCCGTGATCAGAGAAGACAATTCCAGGTTTTTTCCGCGTAAGAAGTCGATATATTTTTTGGGGAAATCCTTTCCGATTATCGCCACCAGATGCACCTTGGTAAACAGGCGGGCAGCCATGGAAAAATGCGCAGCCGAACCTCCGAGCATCTGTTTCTTATGCCCAAACGGTGTTTTTACTGAATCCAGCGCTACTGTGCCTAAAACTAATATGCTCATTTTATAAAGATAAACGTGATTACCGCCATAAAAATACAATAATAACCAAAATAATAGAATTTAGAGTTTTCTAAAACACGTTTCAATAAATAAAGCGCGTATAAGCCGGCGATAAAACTAAAAATGAATCCCGCGCTAAGTTTGTAAATATCAGCTTGCGCCAATAAACGGATATCTTTTGCCTCAAGCAAAGCCGCCCCGAGGATTAACGGCAAAGAAACTAAAAAAGAAAAAGTAAAAGCAAAACTTTTATCAACCTGCCTGAATAAAAGAGTGGCGATCGTTATGCCGGAGCGCGAAACCCCCGGGATGATCGCCAGGGCCTGAGTTAACCCGAGAATAACAGCGTCTTTAAAATTTAAATTCTTTTTTTCGCCGCGATTAAAATTCCTGGTGCAGATTAAAATCACGCCGCAGAAAACCCAGCCAATTGCTACCGCTCTGCTCTGAACAAATAACTTTTCAAAAAAATCCTTGCCTAAAATACCGATCAACCCGGTGATCAAAACAACCAACGCGCCTGATAAAAATAATTGACGGCTCTTAAGAAAAACGCGCAACTCTTTACGGAAAAAAACCAGCGCTGATAAAACAGTGCCTAAATGCAAAACAACAGCTAGCGCAACTTGATTGGCGCCCACCTCTAATAACTTGCCAAAAATCACAAGATGGCCGGAACTGCTCACTGGTAGAAATTCCGTTAAACCCTGAATAATACCTAAAATTATATAATTAAGCATATTTTAAAAGAAACCCCTGCATATCAACAGGCAGATCGGTGCGCAAAGATATCTGTTTTCCGGTGAACGGGTGAATAAACATTAAGCTGCCGGCATGTAAACAAACACGTTTAAAACGCAAAGCAAAATCTTTCCGAAAAGCGAATTTACTTTCGCCGACTAAAGGATGGCCGATTTTTTTAAAATGCACGCGGATCTGATTAGTCCGGCCGGTTAGCGGCGTAACTTCCACAACGCTAAAATTTCCGTATTCTCTAACTACTTTATATTTTGTCAAAGCGCTTTTACCCTCTAAAGCGTAACTAATCTGGCCAACCGGTTTTGGCAATACTCCATGCACAAAAGCGGTATACTGCTTATGCACGGACTTTGCCTTGAACATCTGCATCATTTTTTCCTGCGCCAGCTTGCCTTTAGCAAAAATAATTAAACCTGAAGTTTCACGGTCCAGGCGGTGGCAGGGATACAATTTGTAAACAGCCTGCTTGGCTTTGAGGTCGTCATTCA
>JALOBQ010000110.1:1077-3222 GCA_023228185.1 Candidatus Omnitrophota bacterium | reverse complement strand
GGATTATCTTTTTTCGCGCGGCGAATAATGTTTAAGGAATCAGAATCAGCCTTATGCGTGACAGTGCAGGTATTGATCAAACAAATATCCGCTGGGCGATTGGATTCTGCCTCAACAAACCCTGAACCTAAGCAATTCTCCCGGATAAATTGAGTATCATATTGGTTGGCTTTACAGCCTAAGGTAAAGAATTTAATGCTCGGCATAATAAAGTTGTAGAAAACCGGCAACCGCGATTGCCGCGGTTTCAACGCGCAACACCAAACCGCCTAAAGAAACAGGGATAAAACCATAAGTTTCAGCAAGTATAACTTCCTGCTCGCTGAAATCACCCTCTGGCCCGATCAAAACAATTATGTTTTTAAAATTAGCTCCTTGCAAGACTTGCCTTAGGCCGCGGCGCTTGGCGCATAAAGCCGGAATTAATTTCAAATCATATTCTTGAGAGGATTGAATTAAATCACTAAAACTTCTGATTGGTTCCAGAATAACTAAATCATTTCTCTTGCTCTGGCAAGAAGCGCTTTGCGCAATTTTTTCCCAACGTTTATTGCGCAAATCTTTTTTCTTCTCATCTAATTTAACAACCACCCTCTGAGTAATTAAGGGGATGATTCTTGTTACCCCCAGTTGAGTAAGCTTATCAATAATATCATCCATCCTGAAATTTTTAGGTATTGCGCAGGCAAGAGTAACTTTTATTTGTTGAATAGCTTTAGCTTCTTTTTTAGCGACAATCTTCAAATTAATCTTGTCCTTAAATAACTCTTTTACCTGGCAACGGTAAAGATTAGAATGCTCATCAAAAACTTCTACTATTTCAGCCGGCTTTAAACAAAGCACATCCTTAATGTGGTGTACTTGCCTGAGTTGATCGATAATTATTGTATCGGCAGAAATATCTTTTTGAGGGCAATAAAATTTATGCATTTCTTAAAAGTTGAGTTATTCGCTAAAAACCTGCGCGCTGAATATGTAGATATCTGTATCTTTATCTTTCCAGGCATCCGGCGCAAGGCCGGCTTTTTCTACGCAAAGGTTAGTGAGAAATTCTTCTTTGCTCCATCCGGTTTCCACGGCTACCTGAGGCAAAAACACTCCGCTTCTGAAACCTTTTTTCACCAATACCCCGTGCTTGCCTAATTCTATATTATCGGCAGAATTGACTTTTTCTAATGGAGAAAGCGCGGATATTTCAATTTTTACTTTTTTTAATTCTTCCGGCTTTAGCCGCCTGAAACGAGGATCATTGGTTGCCGAAGCAATCGCCATATCCCGCACAGTAATATACAAAGCAGTATCGGTAACGATATTACCAATACACCCTCTTAACATTCCATCCTCATGCAAAGTGACGAACGCGCCGCCGGATCTTAACAAATTAGGCTGATCGGCTTTGACATCCGGAGGTTTAGAAGTTTTTAAAAAACTTTCGATACTACTACGGGCAATTTCAAGTAAACGTTTTTTCTCCGAATCATTAAGCATAAGCCTATCCTCCTTGCGATAAAACACTCCTGCGGCATATCCTACCAGCCAATTACCGTCTTTATAATTACCGGTTTCTTGCGCTGAATTTGTGTTACTTAACAGTTCAAAGTTATTATAGCCGGCTTGTTTAGCCAAAATAAGCCCGGTTACTGCGCCAAAACCACCGCACATCTGAAAAACTCCATCACGTAAACCGTAATAAAGAGCCTCTGCATCCATTCTTTTCAGCGCAGCCAAGGTCAATCCGTCGATATCTTCAGCCTCTTTTAGGCTATAACCATGGTACATATCTGTTGATACGACAATCAATACATCCTGCCGTAAACCGATAACTCGATTAAGCAAGGAGGCAAATTCTTTACAATCATCAAAAGTTACATCGGAATAAACTACCGGCACAATTTTAAAATCTTTAAGCGCGCTTTGCAAAAAAGGCAGTTCTACCTCAACTGAATGTTCTTGGTTAAAAGCATCAGCGTTAAAAACAGCCAAATCGCTTTGCGCGATAAGTTTACCGGCGAAAGATTCATCGACATCTAACTTTCCTAAAGGAGTGAAAAACGCGCCACTGGCATAAACAGAAAAACCGCGAAAAAGTTTATGGTGGCTTGGCCCAATAATTACTACTGTCTTATAGGGCTTGGCGCGGATTAA
>JALOBQ010000110.1:0-1067 GCA_023228185.1 Candidatus Omnitrophota bacterium | reverse complement strand
CCTTTAACGCGGGGCTAATAACAGAATCTTCGTAGCTGGAAAGCAAAACGGATAATTCTTTTTTTCCCTCCGGATAGAACTGGCCGGCAAATTCAGCCGGCTTCGTATTGCCGGCCCAGGAAGAAGAACAAAAAAACTGCAGGAAAGAAAGCATAAGGATAAAGTAACTTAAGCATTTTTTAGGCATAAGCAATTTGGCTTGAGGACAACTAAAATTGATTTGGTGGACCCGAGCGGGATCGAACCGCTGACCCCCTCGTTGCGAACGAGGTGCTCTCCCAGCTGAGCTACGGGCCCAAAATATAAATAAGAATACGATTGATTTTTATTATATCATTAAAAAAACAGGAGGGTAAAAATCTTTTTGAAAAAAATGGCTTTTAAAAAAATTAAAATAAAACTAACGATTTGAAGAAGCCGAAACAGAGCAAAACCTGCTGCCCATTGTTATTTCAGGATTATCAGCATTTACGGCAGAACTTGGGCTATACCTGCCGCGTAACATTACAGCCACGCAAGGCACTCCGCTATCAAGTAAACCATAATTAAAACCGACATTTGCCGGTTCGCTGGCCGGATAACTGTTATTAACGCCACTGACAATATAAGCAGATAAAGCTTCCCCATTGCAATAAAATGTATTGCCGCTTAAAGTATAGTTATACCAGGTATCGTCGCCGTAATTAGCCGGAGTAGGCGTTGGGTTAGCGTCAACTCTTACTCTAAATCCATTAGCCACCGCTGCTATCGGCGGATTATTGCCATCGCCTGTAGCGCGCTGGATATTTTTAGAGATATGCTGCAAAACATAAGAAAGTTCATTTTGGACTTTCGCGCGGCGTTCAGAACCTATGGCATGATAGCGGGCAAAATTCTGAATGCTTGTAAAGCCCAACGCGACAACCCCTAAAAGGCTGATCGCGATAATTAATTCTAAAAGCGTTATCGCGGAATTTCTTTTCATCAGTTTAATCTGCTTCCGTCCATTTAATGGTAGTAGCGACCTTACGGGCCGAACCTAACGCACTAATATTATATTGCGCGCTATATACCGTATTAGACAGCGA
>JALOBQ010000015.1 GCA_023228185.1 Candidatus Omnitrophota bacterium | reverse complement strand
TTTCGTCCATTGCTAAATATCCTCGACTGCAGCCTCCCGTAGGAGTTGGGGCAGTGTCTCAGTCCCCATGTGGCTGACCACCCTCTCAGGCCAGCTACCCGTCAAAAGCCTTGGTAGGCCATTACCCCACCAACTAGCTGATAGGACGCGAGCTCATCTCCAAACAACAACTCTTGCGAGCCACCTTTACCCATTGCTACTTATGCAACAATGGACACATCGGATATTACCTTCACTTTCGCAAAGCTATCTCCGATTTGGAGGTAAATTACTCACGTGTTACTCACCAGTCTGCCGCTATATTCCTTCTTCATTGACGCATCTGCCTTGCGGCTTCAACATCTCAAAAAAAAGATATCGCTCGACTTGCATGCCTAATCTACGCCGCCAGCGTTCACTCTGAGCCAGGATCAAACTCTCCGAAAAAATTTCGAATAAATTTGTATGAAGGCTCTAATGATTTATAATTTTTGTACCTCATTGTGAATTGACCCTGATAACTTCTTTTAACGGAAATTATCATGGCCTCGCTTGGCTATATCAATTATCAAAAGAGCGACCCTTCAACACTTAAATTTTCAGGTCCTGCCTGAAATGTCGAAGGACAAAAAAAATCACCCCGACAATTACCGGGGTGAAAATCTATTATGCCCCAACTGCCGATCTCTTTAAAAGTTAGAAATTGTCAACAACCGATGCTTTTATAATTTTCTTCACAATATTTAGTGAATACCTACCTTAATGGTGGGAGTTTGTATTTTATTCCAAATCCGTTTTTTGTCAAGAATTATTTTCAATTATTTTTTGGCTATTTTTTTTATTAACAGAAGCCCTAACCTACTGCAAAACTTACACTCTTCGCCTCTCGCGAAAATCAATGCGCCATAAGCTGGGATAACTTAAATATCGGTAGAAACAACGCGATTACGATGCCTCCAATAACTACACCCAAGAACGCAATTACTAAAGGCTCAATCATACTGGTCAAGCCGCTTGCCGCGGCATCCACCTGCTCATCGTAAAAATCGGCGATTTTAGAAAGCATCTTTTCAAGCTGGCCTGTTTGCTCGCCTACGCTGATCATCCTGGTAACCATCGGAGGAAAAACGCCGCTTTTTGCCAAAGGCCGCGAAATAGGCTCGCCGTCGCAAACGCTTTTTGAGCAATTCAGAATTGACTCCTCAACTACTTTATTGCCTGATGTTTTACTGACAATCTCAAGAGCGCTAAGTATTGAAACCCCGCTTTTTACAAGCGTAGAAAATGTACGAGAAAATCTTGCCACGGCAAGTTTGCGGAAAAGCGATCCGATCACCGGAGCGTTTAATAAAAAAGAATCAAACCTATACATGCCGATTTCGGTGCTTAAATATTTCTTTAAGACAATCACACCCGCGGTAATCCCGATCACGGTAAAAAGAAAATATTTCCTTAAAAGGTCACTGACAAAAATAAGCACCTGCGTGGGCATCGGAAGCGTTCCGCCTAAAGAATCAAAAATGCCCTTAAAGGTAGGCACAACTTTTAAAAGCAATACGGCAGTAATCAGCATCGACATACTTACTACTAATGTCGGATAAACAAGGCTTGAGCTGATCTTGCGGTTTAATGCCGATTGCTTTTCCAGAAAAGTCGCCAGGCGGTCTAAAACTTCATCCAGCATACCGCTAGTTTCGCCTGCTTTGACCATATTAATAAAAAGTTCCGAGAAAACACCCGGATGTTTTGCCAAAGCGTCGCAGAAGCTGGTGCCTTCCTCGATATCTTTGCGCACGGCCATCACCACGGCTCTTAAATTTTCCGATTCAATTTGCTCGCTTAATATGCCCAAAGAATTTACCAGCGGAATACCCGCGTCAATCATCGTGGATAACTGACGGGAAAATATTACCAGGTCGTCTAATTTAACTTTTTTGTCTTTTACTTTTGGGCTTGCCGAAGTCTTCGTCGATAACTCCACTGATACCACGATCAACTCTTTTTTATGCAGCAGTTCGACTACTTCCATTTCGTTGACGCATTCTAAAATACCGCTGACGTTTCTGCCTGTTTTATCTTTTGCCGCATATTGATAAGCGTTCATAGATTATCGGCCACCTTTAAGAAGACTTCCACGATCTTGGGGTCAAACTGAGTACCGGAATTCTTTTTTATTTCTTCAATGGCTTGCATTTTAGAAAAAGGCGTTTTTCTGTAGGAACGCGCCGAGCACATTGCTTCGTAAGCATCAGCAATGTGGATAATCCTCGCCCCTAACAAAATATCCTCGCCCTTCCTGCCTTCCGGATAACCTGTGCCGTCATAATGCTCATGGTGCTGCCTTATCAAATCCACCACCCCGTTAAGAAAAGTTAGGGGCTCTAAAATTTGCGCTCCGATAGTAGGATGCTTCTTAATCTGTTCCCACTCCATCGTATTTAATTCCGAAGGCTTAAGCAAAATACTGTCCTCAATACCGATTTTTCCTAAATCATGCAGTTCGCATGCCTGGCGAATCAGTTCAATTTCTTTTGCCGGAAGGTTCATTTGGCTGGCAATCGCCACGGCGTAGCGGGCGACATTTTCAGAATGGCTGTGCGTGTAATGGTCGCGGGCGTCGATTGCCTGGGCAAGCACCCTGATTGTACGCATATAGGTTGAACGCAAATCTTCATAAAGCCGGCTTAATGATTTGGCTGAATCCTCAATCCTTTTAGCTAAAAGAATATTTTGTTTCTCAAGAGAACTATTTGTTTCTTTTAAACCGACGTTTAACCTACGCGCCGAAGCCAACAACCCATGCAGCCTGATGCCTTTATCAACAACAAAATTAATCCTCTCCTGGCTTGTCCGACGGCTGATAAAATCATAAATGCCCATCTCGGCTAAATTTTCAATCTCATTGTCATCAAGTTGGCCAACAAGTAGAATAACTATGCAATCAGAATCAATTTTCCTGACCTCTGCCATGAAATTGCCAATATCCAAACCAGGCATACCGTGCCTTAAAAAAAGCAGGTCAAAACTCTCTTCTTTTTTTGCCTCCAGCCCCTGCGCAAGACCCTGCTTCTCAACGATCGTAAAATCGCCCAACCTGAGTAACCCTTCTAATAAATAAGCAGTAAACGATGCGTCATCACAAATTAAAAGTAACTTACCATTTATTTTCATCGTTTATTCCTCGGTAGTAATACGTAACGCTTCTTCCAAAGCAATTGACCCTTCTTTTACTTTAAGAAAAGCGTCATCCCTGAGAGTTTTCATCTTGCGCACATTCACCGCGTATTCTTTAATTTCATCAAGCGATTTCTTTTGAATAATCATCTGCCTGATCGTGTCATCAATAAGTAAAGTTTCTAATACAGCAATTCTACCATGCATACCGGTATTATTGCAATACTTACAACCATCCGCTTTATAAAATACGGCTTTCTCCTTAAAACCAATTTTCCTTAGGAATTCATCTTCTACTTCTACTGGTTTTCGGCATTTTACGCAAAGCTTTCGCGCCAGGCGCTGTGCGCAAAGCATTACCACGCTGGAGGCGACTAAACACGGTTCAACGCCCATATCGATTAAACGCGTAATACTGGAGATCGCGTCGTTAGTATGCAACGTAGAAAGCACGACCTGTCCGGTTAAAGCCGCTTTAATGGCGATATCCGCGGTTTCTGAATCACGAATCTCGCCGATCATAATCACGTCCGGACTCTGGCGTAAAAGAGCGCGCAGGCCGGAAGCAAAATTCAAGCCAATATCAGGCTTGACCTGAATTTGAGTGATTCCTTCAACCTGATACTCAACCGGGTCTTCAATAGTAACGATATTCACTTGCGGAGTATTCAACTGGTTTAAAACCGAATACAAAGTCGTGGATTTACCGCTTCCCGTGGGCCCGGTAACCAGAATCATCCCAAAGGGTTTGGCAATCGCAGTTTTAAAAACAGCTGCCGGCTGCTCGGAAAAACCCAATTTATCCAAACCAATAGAAAGGTTTCCTTTATCCAAAGCGCGCAAAACAAATTTCTGGCCGAATGTCGTCGGAAGGCTGGAAACGCGAAAATCCACTTCGTGGCCATCAAATTTTACTTTAAAACGGCCATCCTGCGGAACGCGGTTTTCCGTAATATCCAGATTAGAAATAATTTTCAATCTTGCCAGAATAGCATTCTGATTTACCCGAGGCACTTTAATTACGTCGTGCAACGTGCCGTCAATACGATAGCGAATACGCAAACAATCAAACTCCGGCTCAATATGAATATCCGACGCCCTTCTTTTCAAAGCCTGCGCCAGCATAATATCGACTAACTGCACAATCGGCGCTTTTTGGCTGTCTTCAAGCGCGCTGCTAATCTCTAACTCGTCAGGTTTTAAAAGCTTGGTATCAGCGGTAGAACCGCTGCTTTCTTTAGCCACGCTTGAATCCCTGAGGATCGAGGCCATATCTTTAACCTCTTTACTAAACTGATTTTCAATACATTTCAAGATATCCTCTTCCGGGCTTAGAACAATATCAATATCACAACCGGTAAAATTTTTCAGATCATCTAATGCCAGTATGTCCAGCGGATCGGCAATCGCAATAGTTAGAGTATTACCCATTTTAGATAAAGGAATAATATTATAAAGCCTGGCAATACGTTCAGAAACCATATTCACTACCGCGCGGTCAAATTTAAAACGGGAAAGATGCATCGTCGGCATATAAAGCTGCTCGGAAAATAAAGAGAGCAATACATCCTCAGAAGCGATATGCTCTTCAATTAAAACTTTGCGTAAAGGCAGATTTTTTGTTTTCTGCAACTGCAGAGCCTTATCTAACTGCTCTTTATTGATCAGTTTGCTTTTTAGCAATATGTCGATTATATTTTCTTTTAATGAATGCATAAAATTAGGTGTTAGGTTCTAGGTGATAGGTTTTTCTACTGTTATATACCACATACTAACTCATTCGTCCGGCGCAGTTACCCGGACTACTTCCTCAAGAGTGGTTAACCCTCTTAAGGCGGAGTTCACGCCATCCTCGCGTAAAGTTTGCATCCCTTCCTTACGAGCCTGTTGTTTAATAAACTGCTCTGAAGAGCCGTTTAAGATAAGGTCCCTTATTCTCTGGCTAAGTAAAAGTGTCTCGGCAATCACTGTCCTGCCGCTTGAGCCGCTGTTAAAACAATGCGCGCATCCTTTTCCCCGGAAAAATTCCGCCTTACCCATCTTACTGAAATCAAGTTTCAAACTTTCGGCAATTTCTTTCTTTAAGATATAGCTTTCTTTACAATATGGGCAAACCTTACGCACAAGCCTTTGCGCCATCACGCAGATTAGAGAAGAATTGATTAAATACGGCTCAACCCCCATATTCACCAGGCGGACAATCGCTCCGGGAGCAGTGGTCGTGTGCAATGTTGATAAAACAAGATGCCCAGTCAAAGCGCTTTTAATAGCGATATCCACGGTTTCGTAATCACGGATCTCGCCGATCATAATCACGTTAGGATCCTGCCTTAATATCGAACGTAAAGCACTGGCAAAAGTCAGGCCGATTTCAGGCCGCGATGTAACCTGATTGATTCCCTCCAACTGATATTCAACCGGATCTTCAACGGTAACGATATTTTTATCCGGGCTATCCACATATTTTAAAACTGAATATAACGTGGTTGTTTTACCGCTGCCCGTTGGGCCGCAGACCAAAATCATCCCATGCGGCAGGCGGGAAACTTTTTTTAATGTTTCCGAGGAATAATCCGAAAACCCGAGTTTTTCGATATCCAGTTTGGCCTCTGATTTATCTAAGATACGCAAAGCGATTTTTTCGCCGAAGCTGGAAGGTAAAATTGAAACACGAAAATCCACTTCGCGGTTCATTAATTTAATTTTAAAACGCCCGTCCTGCGGCAGGCGGTGTTCAGCGATATTCAATTCTGACATAACTTTAATCCTGGAAACAATCGACGCGTGCATATTCCGGGGAGGTGCCTTCTGCTCCTGCAGGATACCATCCACGCGAAAACGCACGCGAAGTTTTTTATCAAAAGGCTCAATCAGCACATCCGAAGACTTATGTTTAACCGCCTCTTCAAGAATCATATTCGTTACTTTAATTACCGGGGCTTCCTGGCTGATCCTGCCTAATTCCTGGTCGCTGAGAGAAACCTCTTTTTCTTCTTTAATCAATTCAATAGAAGTTACGGCCATTTCTTTAACCAGGTCATCAATCAGGCCTTTAGTCGTATCCGGATAAGACATCTCAATGGTTTGCGTAATATCCTGTACGGAAGAAATAATCGGGTTGATTTTGTATCCGGTAAGCGATTGAACATAATCAATCGTAAAGATATTCAAAGGATCTGCCATTGCTAGGGTAATTGTATCCCCCATTTTAGAAATCGGAATAATCTGGTAGTGTTTGGCAGCTTCAACGGGAACAAGCTTGACTACTTCAAGGTCAATTTTGAAACGTTTTAAATCAATCAAAGGCAGGCCCAGGCTTTCGCTAAGGATAGTGATCAGTTCGTTCTCTTTGATCAGTTTTAAACCAACGATAATATCACTGAGTCTCCCGCCTTTTTCTTTTTGCAGGCTTAGAGCTTGATCAAGCTGTTCTTGGGTGAGCAGTTTATTGTGGATCAGGATTTCGGTAAGACGGTCTTTTAGCGATAACATAATCTAGTATGTAGAGTGTACTATTCTTTATCCTTATAATACCTCTCGATCGCCTTTTTAATATCCGAAGAGGTAGAAACAAAAGTCTGCACGCTACATCCGGAAAGTAATTCCACGTCTTCGATCGCCGGAACATTCAAAGGATTAGACATCGCTAAAGTAAGATTATTACCGATTTTATCAATCGGAACAAGCAGGTATTGCCGGGCAACGCGGCCGGGAATAATACCGGTGATCTCAGGGTTAACCTCATAGTTATTTAAAGGTAAATAAGGAAAACCGTATTGGGCGGTCAATGACTGAGCGATATCTTCCTCCTTGGCAAAACCTAATTCCACGAGGATCTCGCCAATCAAACCGCCTTTGGAATGCTGGATCTCCAAAGCCTGATCCAACTGGATCTGGCTGATGATCCCCCTTTCCAGAAGCAACTCGCCTAATTGTTTATTGATCACTCTTCTTACTGCCATTTAAGACCCCTTGTTAAAAAGCAACTACCCGGTTTCTACCTAACCTTTTGGCATTATTTAATAATTCCCTGGCTTTTGTTATGAGCTGTTCGGCTTCTATACCGTCTAAAGGATTTTCCGATACGCCTGCGCTGACAGTAATCTTCCTGGCCTTGCTCTGGCCATCACCATAAATGGATTCGATTTTTTTACGGATCATTTCAGCGGCTTCATTTGCCTGGCGCTTATTATACTCCGGCAGAATTACGGCGAATTCATCATCGCCGATCCTGCCTACGCGGGCGACATCATCAAGCGAATTAACAATTAAATTAGCGAGATTTTTTATCACGCTCTCGGCGATAATTTGGCCGAAATCCTGGTAATATGTTTTAAAATTATCAATATCAAAAATGATGAACGCGCATGGGCGCTGGTAAGCGATCGCGCGCTTGATTTCTTCCTGCAAACGGTTACGGATAAAAACACCGTTAAACAAGCCGGTGAGCGCGTCTTTAACCTCTAATTTTGCCACTCTATGGCTTAAAATATCATTTTCAATGGCAATCGCGATTTGTTTTGAAAAAATATCCAATAACTCAATATCGTCTTTGGTATATTCAAAGGACTCGCGCGTATTGCCGATTCCCAGCACTGCCTTAATTTTGCCTTTTAAGAATACCGGCATCGTCAGAGCATTCTTCAAATGAAATTTATCAAAAAAATCAACGGCACAATCATCACTAAGATAATTCTGATTATCTAAAATCATGGATTCATTCACGTTCAGCGCATTCAAATAAATTTTATCGCTCTGATTAATGACTAACGTGGATAAATATTCGGCATTAGCTCCATCAACAGCTTTAACAAAAAAACAATTTTTATCGTCATCACGAAAAAGCAGAAAAGCGGATTCAGAATTAGCTAAAAGCCGCGCTTTTTCCACACAAATTTTTAAGATATCGTCGAATTGGGCGCCATTAGAAATCAAAGTGCCGATTTGCATCAGGTTGGAAAGCACGATCACTCTCCTCTGGATCTCTAAATTGATCGCGTTGGTTTTTACGCTGTAATTCTTCAACTCTTCCATATTACCGCGGATACGCTGGGTAAGCTGGTTAACCACGACGCTTAAATCACTAACCTCATCATCATGATCTATGGAAAGTTTAAGGGAAATGTCGCCGGCGGCGATCTTTTTGGCATCATTAGCCATAGAAGTTAAACGGTCAAAAACTTCTTTGATCACTAAAAAACCAACCACGGCAACTAAAATACTGGTAAAAATCGAGGCAACGATATCCAGCCTCATTCCGAATTTGGGAAGAATAAAAGTCGAGACCAGATAGACACAAACCAACAATGGCAGAATAGACATCAGTTCAAAAGCGATAACGAGCTTTTGTTTAAGGCTACGCGAGTTTAAGGATAACCTATCCTTTTTACTGGCCATTTTTGCTCCCTCCGGAATCAAATTGTTTAAGTATAATTTAGCAAAAGTCGACGATTGATCATAAAATTATACATCTTAACCTCTTATCTGGCAACAGATTTATTGAATTCCTCGACCATTGCCTTTTTGTCAATTCCTAAATCAATAAAATCCCAAGGCAGGCTTTGATGCGTGGCCATTTGGCGCAAATAAATATCCGGATTTATATTTTCCTGTTTAAACGCCTCAAGCCAAATCTCCAATGAAAAATGATCGCTCCAAGCGTCAAACCTAGCGCCATTTTGATAAGCCCGTTTGATTACGGCGCTAAGTTTCCGGTCACCGCGGCTTAATACGCCTTCCAGATAACCCATCCTGCGGTTATGAAAACTGAAACGCAATCTTTTATTGCGGTTACGAATTCTTAAATAATCTTCCTTTTCTTTTAAAGCTTCCATGCTTTGCATCGCAAGCCACTGCAGCGGTGTATGCGGTTTGGGAATCAAACCATTAACACTGACGTTGATCAAAGCGGCTCCCTGAGTAACTTTACGTTTTAATTCTGAAGCGCGCCGGCAAAAATCAATAATTCCGTCTAAATCCTCATTTTCTTCGTTAGGCAACCCGATAAGAAAATAAAGTTTTAAGTGCTGGTAACCTGCCCGGTATGCTTCTTCAATGGCGCGGAAAAACTCATCCTCGGAAAAATCCTTGGCAATACGCTGGCGCATCTTTTCCGTGCCTGCTTCCGGGGCAAAAGTCAGCCCGGTTTTTTTAGTTTTCGCGATTACCCCGGAAATATTCCCCAATACCGTTTTAGCTTTCAATGAAGGCAAAGATAAACCCACGCTTCTGTCTTTAAAAATATCGCTTAAACAGGAAACAAGTTTATCCAGGTCAGGATAATCGCTTACCGATAATCCGGACAAAGAAAATTCTTCATAACCGGTTTTCTTATATGCTTCTTGGGCAAGTTCTATGACCTTCTGGCTATTTTTGAACCTAAGAGGAAAATACTGGTTCCTTGCCTGGCAAAAGCGGCAATGATTAGGACAGCCGCGCATTATCTCGATCGTAAAACGATCGTGGATTGTCTGCGAATAAGGCACCAGCCAATCAACGGGAAAATAAGTATTGGAAAGGTCTTTTACAAAACGTTTGCGGATGATTCGGGGAACTTCCGGATATTTGGGTTTTAATTTTAAAAATAAACCTTTGTCGTCATAAACAGCTTGATACAAACTTGGCGCGTAAACTCCAGGAATACGGCAAAGTTGTAAGAAAAGTTCTTCTTTGGTAATTTTTGCAGATTTAAAATCATCCTTTAGTCCGCTGTAGGCGTCAACTAATTCAACGATCGCCTCCTCCGCTTCACCAATAATGAAAAGGTCAAAAAACTCATGTAAAGGTTCGGGATTTAGCGCGCTTGGGCCGCCGCCAATTACCAACGGGTATTCAGCTGTCCGGTTTTCTGCCTCAAGCGGTATACCGGCAAGCTCAAGCATACTGAGAACATTGGTATAATTCAGTTCAGAGCCGAGAGAAAATCCGACCAGGTCGAATTCTACCAAATCCTTGCAGGACTCAAGGGAAAACAAACGCGCTTTTGATTCCCGTAACAATGCCTGCATATCCGCTTCAGGAGCAAAAAATCTTTCGCAACAAACCCCCGGAATGTTATTCAAAATACCGTAAATGATACGCAAGCCTAAATTACTCATGCCTACTTCATAGAGATCGGCAAAACCTAAAGCCACGCGCAAAGAACTTGACGCGAAATCGCGTTTGGCAACATTCCATTCTCCCCCGATATACTGAGAAGGCCGGTGCACTTTCAATAAAATCTCTTCGTTTAAATTCATTTAGAATACCGCCCGGGTTCTATCAATATTAGCTAATATTCCCAGCGAGATGAAAGTTACCAATATGCTTGAGCCGCCGTAACTTAAAAGCGGCAAAGGCAAACCCACTACAGGAGCCAGCCCCATATTCATGGAAATATTAATGCATACCTGCAAAGTTAATAATAACGTGATCCCGTAAGCAAGCAACTTGCCGAAAGCGTCGCTCGTCCTTTCGGCAATAATAAAACCCTGCCGGATAATTAAATAATAAAGAAAGATCAACACGCTGCTGCCGAAAAATCCCCACTCCTCGGCAAAAGTCGCGAAAATAAAATCCGTGTGCGATTCCGGTAAAAAACGCAGTTGGCTTTGCGTTCCGGAAAGCCAGCCTTTGCCGAAAAATCCTCCCGAACCAATGGCAATCTTGGATTGAATGATCGTATACCCAGCGCCCAGCGGATCAATATTCGGATTAACAAATACCAACAGGCGCTGTTTCTGATAATCGCGTAGAAAATGCCAGGCAAACGGCAAAGGTATAATCAGCAAAGTAACTAAAGTAAAAATATATTTTAAACGCACTTGGGTCAGATAAAGCAGGAAAACAAAAACCAGAAGGATGATCAGCCCGCTACCTAAATCCGGCTGCTCAATAATCAATAACATCGGCAAAGCCACGAAAATAAAAGGCAAAACCAGGCCGCGGAATACTCCGAATTTTCCGGAAAGCAAAGAAATATCTTCCACGGATTTACGGCTGAAATAACGCGCCAAAAATAAAATTACCGCAAGCTTTGCGAACTCCGAAGGCTGAAAATTAAACCCTCCCAGTTTGATCCAGCGCTGAGCGCCCAGACGGACAATGCCCAAAAGAGATACCAACGCCAAAAAACCCACGCAAACGGTATAAAAGAAATACGTCGCGTCCCATAAACGCCGGTAATTAAAGCCGGCAAACAAGAAATAAGCGATCAGCCCCACAGCAATCCAAAGCAACTGGCGTTTGTAAATATCTTCCCAGGGCTGGCCGATTTTCTGAGAAGTACTGCTGTAAATAGAAAATACGCCGATGATCGCGATCAATAAGGCTACTATCAAAATGAATAAAAACGAATTCCTCATTTAGCCTCCTGAGCAATCATTGATTCAATCACCTGTTTAGCAATTACGCTTGCCGCGTGCCCCGGCCCGCCGTTTTCCAGAAAAACGCAAATTACATATTGCGGTTTCTCAAATGGAAAAAAACCTACAAACCAGGCGTGTGTCTGGCCGCGGGTAACCTGGGCAGTGCCAGTTTTTCCGGCGACAGGCACACTCAAAGAAGCAAGCACACTTCCCGTGCCCTGGGGGTCGCTTACAACTTCACGTAAACCCTGTCTGATCTGGTTTAAAGTATTTTTCTTTAAACGCAAGTTAATCAATCTGCGTTTATGAGCCGAAACATCAAAACCACCGATGGATTTTACCACGTAAGGCGTGCATAAATAACCTCCGTTGGCAAAAACAGCCATCATATTAACTAACTGCATCGGCGTAACTAAACAATCACCCTGGCCGATACTTAAATTAGCGGTATCCCCATCATACCAGTTTTGGAACCGGTTAAGCTTGCGCCATATTGGCGAAGGAATGAAACCACCTACTTCATAAGCAAGTTCAAAATTTGAGGGTTTAGCCATACCGAATTTTAAAGCATAGTTATAAATATTCTGCGCTCCTGTTGCTAATCCGGCATGATAGAAAAACGTGTCGCAAGAATGAGCGAGCGCTTCTTTTAAGCCCTGTCTGCCATGCGTCTCCCAACAGGAAAACTTTCTTTTGCCTACATAAAGATAGCCCGGGCAAACAATAGTGTCCCAAGTGTTTATTTTTTTTAATTCTAATCCCGCGGCAGCGACAATTACTTTAAACACGCTCGCCGGAGGATATGCCGCGCTGATCGCGCGGTTAATCATTGGAGCCTGCTGGCTGTTGAATAACTCAGCGATACGGTTGGTTGAGCGCCGGATAAAAACACCCGGGTCAAAATTAGGAAAACTGGCTAAAGCGATGATCTCGCCGTTATTCGGGTCCATAATGATCACGCACCCTTTTTTTCCGTTAAGATAACTCTCGGCACTCTTCTGAACTGCCAAGTCAATAGTCAATTGGATATCTTTTCCGTTTTTCGGAAGCTCAAAACCTAATACGCGCGTGAAATTACCCTGGTGGTTGACTTCCACCGACAATCCGCCTTCTTCCTGGCGCAGATAATAATCATATTTTTCTTCCACTCCGCCAAAACCCACGATATCTTTTGTTTTATAGCCGTAATCTTCCAACTTAGTCAGTCGCCAACGGTCAATTTCATTTAAATAACCGATTAAATGAGACGCTAATGTTGAATAAGGATAATCCCTGAGTGGTTTTGATTGTATAATAATGCTCGGCTCGTTAACTTTGTATTCGCCTAAAAGAATCGCCTCTTTAACGTCAATGTTACTGGCGATTGTAACCGGCATACTCGAACAAAGATAACCGCTTTTAAAAGCTTTCCAAAGTTTTTCCTGATTAACTCCCAAGACCTGCGCGACTATCCCCAGCACCCTGCCTAAACTGGACAAATCCTGCGGCAGGATCAAAACATCATAGGAAATTTTATTTCCCACGATCAGCTCCCCCTGCCTGTCTAAAATATTTCCCCGGCAGCCAAACTGCGGGATCAGGCGGATGCAATTGGAATTGCTTAACTTTTTATATTTTCTGCCCTGAATAACATTTAAGTTAAACAAACCCAAGCCTAGGCCGACAAACATCAAAATAATCAAAATTCCCAGCAGTTTATGCCTATCCATAGTTAACGGTCCAGAATTTTTTTACTTAAAATAAAGATTAAGGGTGAAACAAACGCGGTGTATATTGAAGCGAAGATTATCACGCGCAGATAAATGCCTAACGAAATTACCCCGTAATAACTGCTTAATACCGCCATAATAATATTCTGTAGTAATGCGACCAGAAAAACCAAACCCACTTTGACCAGGATATTGTCGGTTGATATTTCTTTCGCCACCCTGAAGATAATATAACTCCAGGCAGCAAAAGATATAGTATTTAAAGTTGCGGGGTAAACAAGAAAAGCATCCTTAAACAAGCCGCAGAAAATACTGATCAAAAATGCGTATTTAAACCTGAAGAAAAAAACAGAAGCAAGGCAGGCAATTAACAACAGGTCGGGTTTTAAGTTAAAGAAATTTAAGATCCCAATCGGGCTTAATTGCAACACGCCTAAACAAATGATCAACAGCCCAAAAAGCCATTTTTTCATGGCGCGATCACCAGTAATTCTTCGAGATTAGAAAGTTGTGCCGCCGGCCTGATCACCGCGTAACGGCTGAGCCCGGAAAATTCTTTCCCCAAATTGACCACGCTACCGATGATCAAACCTTTAGGATAACTTTTACTTAATTCCGAAGTAACTACTGTATCACCGATAAGCACATCGGCATCTTCAGGCAAATAACGCATAATCAAGTTGCTTCCCAAAGTGCCGTTAACCAGGCCTTCCTGGCGCGACCGTTGGACTATCCCGGATATTCCCAGGCTCGGGTCATTAATTAAAACAATTTTGCTTGTGTCATCGGAAACTTCGGCGACCTTACCGACTAATCCACGGTAATTGATTACTACCATCCCTTTATTAATACCGTTACGCCTGCCCTTGTCAACAAGCAAAGCAAAAGACCAGTTATCCGGAGCCCGGGCAATTACCCTTACGGCAATCAATTTATAAACGGATTTCTGTTTAAAGGATAAAAGTTTTTTCAAGCGCGAGTTTTCCTGATAAAGTTCTTTGAATTCCGAAAACTTGATCCGCAATGAATAGTTTTCATTGCGCAGGCGCTCGTTTTCCAGATAATTACGGTGGTAAAAAAATAAGCCTCTTACCTCACGCTGTAAAAGGGTAAAAATGCTTAAAGGCGGTTGAACAATTTTTTGTATCGGAGAACTAAATAAGGATATTAGATAGGGGATTAAAAAGATTAAAGCGGCCGCGGCAAAAACATATTTTAAGTTTCTTTTGGATACTTTAAACACATTCGGAAGGTTGGTATTGGAAATTAATTACGCGTTTCGGTTTTCACGGAAACAGTAACTTTCTTTAAGTAGTGAATTTCGCTTAAAACCTCTCCGGTGCCGTTAACCACGGCAGTCACCGGATCGTCGGCAATATGCACGGGTAACCCTAGATCGGAAGAGCGGCGTGTAG
>JALOBQ010000109.1:1203-3367 GCA_023228185.1 Candidatus Omnitrophota bacterium | reverse complement strand
GTTTTAGCTGTAAGAGTAATCCGGCCTGCGCTTAATTTAAATATTGGCCAACTCTTACCGGTTTCCGTTGTGATGGTTGCTTCGTTGATCATTCTTGTTCCGATCTGCGGTTTGTTGGGATTTTTATTTTCTTTAGGCGCAAAGATATACCAGGCTAAAGAAGGCATTGGTTTGAAAGCAGGTTCAGTTTACGCTTTTGAATCTTTGGGTTCGGCAATCGGCGGCCTGATTGCAGGTTTTTTGCTTATCCGCTGGATGAATGCTTTGGAGATTATGGTTATTTTAAGTTTATCCAATATTTGCGCGGCGTTTTTTTTATCAATCGCGCAAGAAAAAAGCAAAAAGCGTTTGGGATTGTTCGCGCTTTCAATCGGATTATGCGCGGGGTTTATCTTATTTTGGTTATTTGGCGGCCTGAATTATCTGCAGAAGTTTTCTTTAAATAAACAATGGCAGGGATATGGTTTCTTATCTTCTGTTAATTCTGTTTATGGCAATATAGTTGTGGGGGAGAATCAATCCCAGCGTTCATTTTTTTATAACGGAGCGCATCTTTACAGCGTGCCTGATCAGCAGAAAATGGAAGAGGCAGCGCATTTTGCTTTACTCGAGCATGCTGATCCAAAAAATGTGCTTTTGATCGGAGCCGGCGCTGGCGGTTTGCTGGAAGAAGTGCTCAAACATCCGGTAGAAAGTGTTGATTACCTGGAACTTGACCCGGCGATAATCAAAGCGTTAGAAAATTATCTTCCTGAAAACAAAACTATATTTTTAAAGGATCGCAAGATAAGGATAGAAAATGTTGACGGAAGGTTCTTTATAAAAAGGCAACCTAAAAAGTATGATTGCCTGATTTTACATTTGGGTGATCCTTATACTGCCCAATTAAACAGGTATTATACCGTGGAGTTTTTTGAAGAAGTAAAAAGCATCCTAAAAGATGGGGGAGTCTTATCTTTTGGGTTAACTTCTTCAGAAAGTTATTTGAACATTGAGTTAAAAAAATTCCTGCAGTCGATTTACGCCAGCCTTAAAACGGTATTTATTGACGTAAAAGTCATCCCCGGTGAAACAGCGTATTTTCTTGCCTGCGATAAGCCAGGCGTGCTTACTTACGATTATAACCTGCTTTTAAAGCGGGCAAAGGCGCGCGGCCTGGACTTGAAATATGTGCGTGATTATTATCTATTTGATAAATTCTCCGCGCGCAATATTAGTTATATGCAAGATGCTTTAGAACCGCGTGAGCTTGTCTTAAAAAATTATGATTTTCGTCCGGTGTCCTATTATTATGGAATGATTTTTTGGGTATCGCGATCTCAAGAAGCATTTTTAAATAAAATATTTAATTTTATGAAGCCAAGCGTGATCTGGGTTTTGTTATTTATTCTTTCAGTTTTAATTTTCTTATCTGCAAAACGCCGAATTGATCTAGCAAAGAAACGAATCCTGCTTTTAACAGTGGCTGTTGCAGGGTTCACGCAGATATCCGCGCAGATTATTATTTTACTTTCTTTTCAGATTATCTACGGTTATTTGTTTTATAAACTGGGCATCCTCATTGCTTTCTTTATGATCGGGTTATTTTTTGGAGGATTTATTTTGATTAAGGCCATGGCGCGAATCAAAGAAGGCCTGCGTCAGCTGATTATTTTTCAGATAGCGATTTGTTTATATTTAATTTTTCTGCCTATTTGCCTGAAGTATATGGCTAACCAAACAGGGGTAGTTGCCTGTTGGCTCGGATCAAATGTGGGATTTGCTTTGTTAGCTATAATTGCCGGTTTTATCGCGGGCGCTAATTTTACATTAGTAAATAAAATTTATTTGGGTAATTCTGAAAAAGCCAGTCTTGCTGCAGGGATAAATTACAGTATGGATTTATTCGGTTCAGCGTTAGGGGCTTTGATTACCGCGTTATTTTTGATCCCGGTTTTAGGAATTTTTCAGTCATGCTTTGCTTTAGCAATAATTAATGCTATAATACTTTTTCGTTTAATCATTAGTAGACAGTCTACGTAACTGACTGCGAATTATGAAGTTACAAAAGAAATACGGGTAGCTTGAACCCAAGTATTTCTTTTGTAAATCTAACTGGCGCAATGGTTTACATAGACTGTCTACAAAGGGAAGAGATGATGGATAGGCTTCTAATTAATACATT
>JALOBQ010000109.1:0-1193 GCA_023228185.1 Candidatus Omnitrophota bacterium | reverse complement strand
CCACGGGTTAATTATTCTGCAAAACCCGGTGACTAATTCGATTACTCCCAAAAAAGAGCATAAATTAGAAATCAGTTATAGTAAAATCAAGCCTGAAGAAAAAAAGCCGCAAGAGCGCAAGAATGATGCTTTAAAGCCTTCTACTGGTAAGCCCTCTTTGCCAAAACCATCAGGCCAGGAACCGTTTTTACAACTGAATTCTTTTATTGCCTCTGGTAAAAATATCCCTCCGCCGCCATATATTGACCGGGAAAAAGTATTCGCAAGATCATCGATGCCGGTTTCCAAATCAGCTAATTTTACCAAGCCGGCATTTTTGACTGTTGATTCGCTGGCGATAAAAAGAAAAATTACTCTGCCGCCGATAGATATGGGTAAGATCGATAATCCCGCGTACATCAGTTATTATCAGATCGTGCGCGAGAAGATCCGCCGTTCAGCTTTCCAGAATTATACGCGCGGAGAGACCGGTGAAGTATATATTTCTTTTGTGATCTCCCGTGACGGCTATCTTAAGGATGTGCGTTTAGTTGAGGAAAAATCGGTGCGCAGCGTATATTTGCGGGGGGTGGCCTTAAAAAGTATCAGTGATGTCGTGCCTTTGCCGGATTTTCCCAAAGACCTGGATTACGCGCAGTTATCTTTTAATATCGTGATATCCTTTGAGGCAGAATAAATTGACAGTTTATTCAAAGAATGCTATATTATTTATCTAAATTTTACACGAAAGGAGATGATTATATTGTCACAAGTTGAAGTCAAAAAAGACGAATCATTTGAATCCGCTCTACGGCGTTTCAAGAAGAAGATCGAGCAAGAAGGGATTTTGCGTGAAGTGCGGGACCGCAAACATTACGAAAAACCCAGCGAACGCAAGAGAAAACGGGCAAAAACCACAAGGCGCTAAGATGGATTTCGCGCTTTCAACTTCCTGGAATGCCTCTCGAGCCAAAAATCCTAAAGATCTGCTCTTTGAAATCAGCCAGCTTGGTTTTAAACAGATCGAGCTGAGTTTTAATTTAAGTTCCGCTGCGCTGCGCGAAATCGGCGATTTAGCCGGCCAATTCGGCGAGCGCATTGTCAGCCTGCATAATTACTGCCCATTTCCTGACGAGTTTTCCCGCGAAAACGGGCTTCCGGATTGTTATTCTATGTCCTCTTTAGATGAATTTCAGCGTAATCTGGCGATAAAA
>JALOBQ010000108.1 GCA_023228185.1 Candidatus Omnitrophota bacterium | reverse complement strand
GCGCCTTGGCATATTAGTTCCTCCTTGAGATCTGCTTAAATTTTAGGCAATTTTTATTTAAAAAAATAGGCAACTCTAATTATTTTAGAGTTGCCTGAAAGATACGTATTTACAAACCGTCTTTACCATGGAATTTCTATGTTTCTATAATTGTGAAATAGGATTTCTTATTTTGTGAATTCAGGATTTAACTTTTCGCAGCTTTCATGATAACCAAAAAAGGCTTCTCATATGCACAGCGATGTATTATAGGGCCAAATAGGAAATAATCAAGATTATTTTGTTTAGCGAAACCACAATAACAGGCAATCTATCTAAAATCCTGTAACCCAATTAGCTGTCAAAAAGATATTTCTCTTTTCTTCTTACCCGTATTTGTTTCATAAACCATTCACTGTCCAGCACTTACGTAGACTGTCTACTGCTGCGTTCGAGGAGGGTTTTTGAAAAATGGCAAGTATGGTTAACAGGATACTCCCCGGTAAAACAAGCGGTGCAGAAATTTTCTTTTGCCAAAGGCATAGCTTTCAACATACCTTCGAGGCTTAAATATTCCAAACTATCAGCGCCGATAAAATCACGCACCCAATCAAGATCATGCTTTGCGGCAATCAACTCTTTCCTTGTTGGGAAATCTATTCCGTAAAAACAGGGAAATCTTAACGGCGGGCAGCTGACGCGCATATGTATTTTGCTAACTCCGGCCTGGCGCAAAGTTTTAAGGCGGGCTCTACTGGTGGTTCCGCGCACAATAGAATCCTCCACTAAAATTACCTCTTTACCTTTTAATACATCCCTTAACGGATTAAGTTTTATTTTCACCCGAAAATCGCGTAAATCCTGGCTGGGCTGGATAAATGTCCTGCCAATATAGTGATTACGGATCATACCGAATTCAAAAGGAATTTTAGAAACCTCGGCAAACCCCAAAGCCGCGAATACGCCGGAATCAGGAATCGGCATCACCATATCCGCTTGAATAGGGAATTCATTAGCTAATTGCATACCTAGTTTTTTACGCGCTAAATATACATTGTGGCAAAAAATATTACTATCCGGGCGGGAAAAATAAATATATTCAAAGATACAGAAAGCCCGCTTTGTCTCCTTAAAAGGTTTAATTGATTCGATAGTGTCTTTTTTAATGAAAACTATTTCTCCCGGTTCGATATCCCTGATGTATTCGGCATTAATTAAATCTAAAGCGCAGGTTTCGCTAGCTAAAACATACGCTCCGTCTAATTTACCCAAACAAAGCGGCCGCCAGCCAAAAGTGTCCCGGGCGCCGATCAAAGTGTCATTGACCATTAAAACCAGAGAATAAGCCCCTTCTAATTTAGAAAGCGCCCAAACAATCGCCTCTTTGATATCTTTCTTCTGGCTATGCGCCAAAAGATGCGTAATGATCTCTGAATCCATTGTCGTTTGAAATAAAGCGCCTCGATTCTCTAATTCTTTAGAAAGCTCTAATGTATTAGTAAGATTGCCGTTATGGGCGATAGCAATATCCCAAAGCTTTGATTTCACGTAGAACGGCTGAGTGTTTTTAATATTACTGCTTCCGGTGGTCGAATAACGCAAATGCCCCACTGCCAAATCTCCGCGCAAAGAGCGGAGAATTTTTTCGTTAAAAACACTGCTCACTAACCCCAAAGCTTTATGCAAATGCACCTTCTTACCCTGGCGGCTGATGATCCCGGCGGATTCTTCCCCCCGGTGCTGAAGCGCGTAAAGCCCTAAACAAGTTAACTCTGCCGCATCCTTGTGTGGATAGATGCCAAATATGCCGCACATAATTATCCCGCGCCTTTCTTTTTATGATACTCCTGAATAGATTTAACTTTTAAGCTGCCCTTTTTTATGGATTCGATTCCGTTTACCGCTGCCTGCGCTCCCTGGATGGTAGTAATACAAGGCAGCCCGTAAGTAACCGCCAAACCCCTGATTGGTTTCATATCGGATTGGCCGCGCGGCCCAGAGGGAGTATTAATGATCAATTTTAATTCTCCCTTCTTAATTAATTCTAAGATCTGGTTGTCTCCTTCGCTGATCTTACCGGCCAAGCGCACTTTAATATTATTAGAAACCAGTGCTTTATACGTGCCTTTGGTAGCAATCAGCTGAAAATTCATATCCGAGAGTTTCTTGGCGATAAAAACAATATCTCTTTTATCGCTATTCTTGACGCTGATAAAAATTTTCCCTTTTAAAGGAAGGTTTTGATTCGCGGCAAGCTGGGATTTATAAAAAGCCCTGCCAAAAGAAGAATCAATACCCATTACTTCTCCGGTAGACTTCATCTCCGGGCCCAATAATATATCCACACCGGAAAAGCGGGAAAATGGCAAAACCGATTCCTTGACTGAAACATAATCAACTTTCTTTTCTTTTGTGAAACCTAATTGTTTAAGTGTCTTGCCGGCCATTACTTTAGCCGCTATTTTAGCCAGAGCCACGCCTATAGCTTTGCTGACAAACGGAACAGTCCTGGAGGCGCGCGGATTTACCTCCAACACATAAACCTGCTCTCCTTTAATGGCAAACTGGATATTGATCAAACCTTTAACCTTCAGTTCTTTTGCCAAAGCGTAAGTATGCTTTCTGATCACTTCAATGATATCATCTCCTAAAGTATGCGCCGGGATTACGCATGCCGAATCACCGGAGTGCACCCCCGCTTCTTCAATATGCTCCATAATTCCACCGATCACCGTGATCTTGCCGTCAGAAACAGCGTCCACGTCAACTTCCACAGCGTCCTCCAGGAATTTATCTATCAAAACCGGATGCCCGACTGACGCCTCCTGGGCTTCTTTGATAAAGCCGGAAAGAGTTTTCGCGTCGTAAACTATCTTCATTGCCCGGCCGCCTAAAACATAAGAAGGCCGGACTAATACCGGGAAACCAATGCTTTTGGCAATCTTGATTATTTCATCTTTTAAAATTGCCGCGCCGTTTTCCGGTTGGCTGATCTTTAATTTATTTAGCACCTTGGCAAATTTATCCCGGTTTTCCGCCCGGTCAATTGATTCAACACTGGTGCCGATGATCGGCGCCCCTGCTTTCTCTAACTGCCTGGCGAGATTTAAAGGAGTCTGTCCGCCTAACTGCACGATTACTCCATCGGGCTTTTCTTTATCAATAATATTCATCACATCTTCAAATGTAAGCGGCTCAAAATAAAGCCGGTCAGAAGTATCATAATCAGTAGAAACAGTTTCCGGGTTGGAATTCACCATAATCGTCTCAAATCCTATTTCCTTAAGCGCAAAAGAAGCGTGGCAACAACAATAATCAAATTCAATACCCTGGCCGATGCGGTTCGGGCCGCCGCCTAAAATAATGATTTTTTTCTTTTTTGTGGTTTTAACTTCATCT
>JALOBQ010000014.1 GCA_023228185.1 Candidatus Omnitrophota bacterium | reverse complement strand
TTCTTTATAGATCCGAAGGCGCTTTGTGGTTTAAGTCCACTGCTTTTGGCGACGATAAAGACAGGGTGGTAATTAAAAGCGATGGCAGCCAGACGTATTTGGCGCCGGATATCGCTTATCATCAGGACAAATTTAAGCGCGGTTTTGACTGGTTGATCAATCTTTGGGGCCCGGATCATCACGGCTATATTCAACGTATCAAAGCTTCGATTGAGGCGTTTGGGCATAAGCCGGAATATTTAACTGTGGTGATTGTCCAGTTAGCCACAATTTTTAGGGCGGGCGTGCTTGTGCAAATGTCCACACGCCGGGGAGAGTATATTACTTTGCGTGAGGTTTTAGATGAGGTAGGTTCTGACGCCGCCAGGTTCTTTTTTCTCATGCGCCGCTGCTCAAGCCATCTTGATTTTGATTTGGAAGTGGCAAAAAAACAGAGTTCCGAGAATCCGGTTTATTATGTGCAATACGCGCATGCTCGTATCTGTAGTATTCTGCGTTCTCAGGAAGCCGGCAAGAATCCGCGGCTTGATCTGTTGAAAGAAAAAGAAGAATTAAATCTGATCAAGAAACTTATTTACTTCCGGGAAGTGTTGAATACCTGTCTGACTACTGCCGATCCCTATATGCTTACTGTTTACCTCCAGGAACTTGCTGAATCTTTCCACAAATTTTATGATCTACATCGCGTTCTGGGCCAGGATGAACAATTAACTAATGCCAGGCTTGCCTTGATCAACGGCGTAAGGATTGTTCTTTCCACGGGCCTGGAATTGTTAGGGGTTAATCGGCCGGAAAAAATGTAATCATCTTTAATGCGTAATCCAAAAATCTTAAGTTTAGCTAAACCCCACCTGTCTTTACAAAATTCATTTTCCCAGGAATTAGGCATTTCCAAAATCTTAGCTCAAATTATAATCAATCGCGGCATTCATACAAAGGATTGCGCGCAGGCCTTTTTGAAACCGGGTATATCCGGGATGCATGATGCGTTTCTTTTTACCCAGATCTCTAAAGCGGTTGGTTTGGTAAAAAATGCCTGCGAGAATCATCATCGTACGCTGGTTTTCGGAGATTATGATGTCGATGGGATTACGAGCACGGTGTTGATAAAAAATATTTTAACGCGCATGGGTTTGGATGTTCTCCATCATTTGCCTCACCGGATCAATGAGGGTTACGGTTTAAATGACGCCGCGGTTAATTTCGCCAAAGAGCATAAGATCAAGCTTGTAATCACTGTTGACTGCGGAACGAGCGATCACCAGCAAATCCAGGCATTGCGTTCGGCGAATATTGACGTCATCGTATGCGATCATCATGAGCCGCGCGGGATAAATTTATCCCCGGCATCCAGTATTATCAATCCTAAACTTAAGCATAGCGGTTATCCATATCGTGACCTTGCCGGCGTGGGAGTGGCTTATAAATTCGCTCAAGCATTAACTAATGACACGCTTGGTAATGAATTGGATTTAGTGGCGCTTGGCACAGTGGCTGATAGCGTGCCTTTAACAGGAGAGAACCGGATCATCGTTAAAGAGGGGATTGCCAGGTTTGCCGATATCAAGAGGCCGGGCTTGCGCGCTCTGATGGAGAGCGCCAGGATTATTGATAAAAAGATTAATACCACATCGATCAGCTTTATTATCGCGCCCCGCTTGAATGCCTCTGGCAGGATGGCGAGCGCGGAAACTTCATTAAAACTTTTAACTTGCGTTGACCCTGAAGAGGCCAGAAGCCTGGCAGCGGAGTTAGAGGTGTTTAACAGGCAAAGGCAGAAGACTGAAAGTAATATTCTTAAAGAGGCGGAGGATCTGATCAACAGCCAAATTAATTTTAAGGACCATAAAGTAATCGTGATCGCCAAAGAGGGGTGGCATCACGGCGTTTTAGGTATTGTCGCTTCGAAACTTGCCGATAAATTTTTACGTCCGGCAATCGTAATTTCTTTAAACGATAATATTTGTAAAGGTTCCGGCCGTTCGATTAAAAATTTTCATTTATTTGACGCGTTAAAGGATTGTAAGGATTATCTGGAAAGTTTTGGCGGACACGCGCACGCGGCTGGGCTATTGATTTACAAGGAAAATCTTGAAGATTTCAGGAATAGTATCAACCAACTTGCCCATAATCGTATTAATTTAGTGGACCTATTGCCTGAGATCGAAGTTGACATGGAGCTCAGGTTGGCGGATATAAATCAGAGCCTGGTAAGAGAGTGTGAATTATTAGAACCTTTTGGTATGGCTAATCCCGAGCCGTTATTTTACAGCCGCAACCTTAAATTAAAAGGCCCGGTGCAGTCTCTGGGAAGGGAAACTTTAAAATTTTGGGTTAGCGATGGAATAAATACGATGCAAGTGATTGGTTTTGGAATGAGTAGCCTGCGGCAAGCTTTAATTGAAGCTGCTTGGTTGGAATTAGTTTATACCCCGCGCATAGATAATTGGCAGGGCTCAAGCTCAATGATTTTAGAAGCCAAGGAAATGTTTTTTAAGTAGGATTTAAGCTCTTTTAAGATTGCCTTTTTTCATGCACTTGGCGCAGACGTAGACTCTTTGCAGTTTGCCATCAAGCATGATGCGCATGCTCTGAAGGTTAGGAGCGAATTTACGCATTGTCCAACGGGCGATCTTTGAACCGGTGCCGCCTTTTGCCTTATATTGGCCTTTGCGGGAGATCTTTTTTCCGGTAAGTGAACCTTTTTTGCAGATTGCGCATTTTTTAAGCATTTTAAGTTTCCTTTCAATTTAGTTTATTAAGTATACTTGAAATTGCCGTGTTGTCAAGATAGAATATACTGTAAATAACACTATTAATTTTTTCGTTCAGGTTGATTTTTCACCTTAACGGATGTTTGATTTTATTTAATATTTTGCACTCGGGATATTGTTCGCGTGCTAAAACTTTCGCCGTGCGCTACGGTTTACGACTCACTCTCGGACTGTCTTACGCAAAAGTAGGGTCCTGCGTTCGTCGTAAAGCCTTGCGCACATTTGCCGAAAGTTTTCTAATGCACGCTTCACAATATCCCTCGGCAAAATATAAAGGGATAGAATATGTAGCAGGTAGCAAGCACATGGAATGAATCTGGTGAGATTTCGAGCGAATGTCGATTTTAGCCAATGGAGCTTGAGCATTTTGGGTATCCCCGTGGAGCCGTAAGGCGACAAAACGGGGACGGCGAAGCTGTTTGAGGCTGTCTCCGCTTGAGCGGGACAGCCGAGTTCTGCAGCCGCCAAAATTTGAAAGATCATTGGCGTTAAAAAATCGACTTTGAGCGAGAAAATTACTGTTTATTCAACAAGGGAGCATAGATGAAATATATTGATCAAGAGAGAATAAATAATCTACTTACTGACGCAACTAAAATAGATAGTGATAGATTCGAAGCTATTCTAAAAAAGGCGAAATTACTTCAACGCCTGACATTGGAAGAGTCAGCGGCGTTACTTTTAGTTAAAGAGCCGGAATATATTCAGAAGATATTTATTGCGGCAAATTTTGTTAAGGAAAGTATTTATGGTAAAAGGGTTGTGCTTTTTGCGCCGCTTTATATCAGCAATCTTTGCGTGAATACCTGTTTGTATTGCGGTTTTAAATCAGATAACGCCCAACTAAAACGTAAGGCGTTGAGTACCGCAGAGATCTCTCAACAGGTTCAGTGGTTGTTAAAGCGCGGGCATAAAAGGATTTTAGCGGTTTGCGGCGAGGCTGCTCCTGATGGATTAAAGAATATTGATTATTATCTTCAGGCAATAAAAACTATTTATCAGGTATCCGTAGGAAAAAATAAGATAAAAAGAGTTAACGTTAATTGCGCGCCATTGAGCGTTGATGATTTTAAGAAGCTTAAATCTTCCGGCATTGGGACATTCCAAATTTTTCAGGAAACCTATCATGATCAGACGTATCGAAAAATGCATATTCGCGGGCCAAAAAGCGACCCGGATAACCGGATTACCGCTCCGGATAGGGCATTTGCCGCCGGCATTGACGATATCGGTATCGGAGCGCTTTATGGTTTATATGATTGGCGCTTTGAAACGCTGGGGCTGCTAACTCATATAGAACATATGGAAGAAGAGTTTGGAGTTGGCCCGCATACGATATCCGTGCCGCGCATTGAGCCGGCAGAAGGCGCGGAATTATCGTTTAATCCGCCTTATAAAATTTCCGATGAAGATTTTAAGAAAGTGGTTGCTGTTTTAAGGTTAGCTGTGCCATATACCGGTATTATTATGTCCACACGCGAATCAGCAGTTATGCGCGATACGTTATTGAGTTTAGGCGTTTCGCAAGTGAGCGCGGAATCCGCTACTTCTCCCGGCGGTTACTCTGATAATAGAAAAACTGAAGCAAGCTTAACTAATCGGCAGGCAGGCAGTCAGTTTTCTTTGGGCGATAATCGCACGATTGATGAAATTGTCGCTTCATTGATCGCTCATGATTATATTCCTTCTTTTTGCGCGGCTTGTTACCGCAGAAAAAGGACAGGCGAAGCGTTTATGAAATTGGCCAAGCCCGGGACAATCAAAGGTAAATGCAGTATGAATGCCCTGATCACTTTAAAAGAATACCTTGATGATTTCGCCACAGCCGCGGTGAAAGAAGCCGGTTATAAAATGATTGAGCGTTACGCCTTAAAGCTTGCGCCTGCCGAACTCAAGATGCTTAAAATGTTTTATGAACATCTTGATTCAGGAGTGAGGGACGAATATGTCTAAATTAGGCAAGCTTTTAAAGAGGATTTATTGCGCTGTTTTGCCGAAATCCGAAGACCTGGAAGAAGTGTTGTCATTAAACGCGAAAGCGGATTTAGCAAAGTTATTTTTTTTTGCCGATAAAACGCGGGAAAAGTTCTGCGGTAACGGCATTGTTTTACGGGGGATCATAGAATTCTCTAATTTTTGCCAGAGGGATTGTTTTTATTGCGGTTTAAATAAAAATAACCGTAAACTGCAACGCTACCGGATAAGTAAACTTAAACTGTTTAATGCGGTTAAATACCTTGTTTCCTGCGGCATTCAGACTGTGGTTTTACAATCCGGGGAAGATCTTGCGCTGGATGCGGCCTGGCTAGGCGATCTGATTAAAGAAATTAAATCAAATTTTAATATAGCGGTTACCCTTTGCGTGGGAGAAAGAAAAGCGCGGGATTATAAAATTTGGCGGCTTGCCGGAGCTGACCGGTATTTATTAAAAATAGAAACTTCCGATGAAAAATTGTATTCATCAATGCATCCGCGCATGGATTTTAAAAATCGCCTGAATTGTTTACGGGTTTTAAAAGAATTGGGTTATCAGGTTGGCTCGGGTAATCTGATTGGCTTGCCCGGCCAAACCTTAAAAAATATCGCCCAGGATATCATATTTTTTAAACGCAATGATTTTGATATGATTGGTATTGGCCCGTTTATCGCGCACAAGCATTCGCAATTTGCCGGCAAAGAGAATGGCGATGTAGGTCTTGTTTTAAAAACTATCGCGCTTACCCGTATAGTTACTAAAAACGCGCATCTTCCGGCAACAACTGCTTTGGGAAGTTTGGATAGAGATTACAGACTGGAAGGTTTAAAATGCGGCGCGAATGTTTTAATGCCGAATTTTACTCCGCAAGCCTATCGTAAACTTTATGAAATATATCCTCAAAAAAGATGCGTTAACGAACCAGTGGGCGCCTGTAATTTTTGTATGGATAAGATGGCTAAAAAAATCGGCAGGTTTATTGATTATTCAAAAGCAGATTCTTTTAAGGGACGGTTCTTAATTTGATTTAGGACTGTCCCCCAAAAGGGACACACCTAAATGCAGTTGAGAACCGTCCCTAACCAGGAGATACGATGTATAGGACACCGGCAGGTAACAGGTTGCATATCGGGATATTTGGCAAGAGGAATACGGGAAAATCCAGTTTGATTAACGCTCTTTCCGGACAGGACGCGGCAATTGTTTCCGAAATCGCCGGAACAACAACCGATCCGGTTTACAAATCAATGGAGATACTGCCTATCGGCCCGTGTAAGTTAATTGATACAGCCGGCATTGACGATCAGGGGGTTTTAGGCAAAGAGCGGATTAAACGCACCCAAGTAGTATTAAGGAAAACAGACCTGGGTTTGATTGTTGTTAATCCGGATACACTGATCGATAGTTTTGAAAATGATTTAGTGGATGTTTTACAGAGCAAAAAATTACCGTTCTTGTTCGTAATCAATAAATCTGATTTAGCTGGCAAAAAGGCTGAAGATTATTTAGTAAAGCATAAACTTCCTTCTGTCAAAGTAAGTTCTAAAACAAAACAAGGGGTTGAGCAACTCAAAGAAAAGATAATGGAACTGGCGCCTTTAGGTTGGTCGCCTGTTCCTTTAGTTGCCGATCTGATTAACCCAAAAGATGTGGTTGTTCTTGTTTGTCCTATTGATAACGCTATGCCGCAGGGAAGGTTAATTTTACCCCAGGTGCAGGTGCTAAGGGATATTTTAGATGCCAATGCCACTGCTTATGTGACTAAAGAAACCGAGCTTTTAGATTGTATCAATTCTTTAAAGAAGAAACCCAAACTTGTAATTACGGATTCGCAGGTTTTTGAAGATGTGCGCGATATTCTTCCAAAGGATATTCCTTTAACATCATTTTCTACAATTTTTGCCAGGCATAAAGGCGATCTTAATGCCTATATTCAGAGCGTATATGCTGTAGATAATTTAAAAGATGGTGACGAAATTTTAATTGCCGAGGCTTGCACACATCACGTGCAAGCAGAGGATATCGGCCGCAGTAAAATTCCCACATGGTTATTGAATTACACCAAGAAAGACCTGCATTATGAAGTTACGGCAGGAGGGGATTTTCCCGAGCAGTTAAGCAAATATAAATTAATTATTTCCTGCGGAGGCTGTATGGTTAACCGCGCTGAAATTATGCATCGCGTTGAAAAAGCCAAAGCCGCGGGCGTGCCAATAACTAATTACGGCATACTTATGGCGTATCTTTCCGGAATACTCAAGCGGGTGATTGAGCCGTTTAAGGGTGGTTTGGTTAAACTGGATTAGTAAATTTGGGAGAACAATTTAGAACTTGACAACAGTATCAATCAGTAATAATATATTTTTGTTTTAGTTTAACGATAGGACAAAGACGTCCGGAAAGTTATTCGGGCGTCTTTTTTTATTCATTACTTTGCATAAAAATTAGGCAAAATAAGATATGAAAATAATCAATAAAAAGACAATTAATCAGGTTGGCGGGGTAAAGATCACGCAATTAGATATCTTTTCTCCTGATATTGCCGCGAAAGCTTTGCCAGGGCAGTTTATTATGCTGATGGTCAGCGAAAATGGCGAAAGGATCCCGTTGACACTGGTAAATACCGATAAGGAAAAGGGGATAGTCAGCCTAATCTTCCAGGAAGCCGGTTTTACCACTAAAAGTTTGGGCAAGTTAAATCCCGGTGACTGTCTTTATTCATTAGTCGGGCCATTGGGCCATCCCACGGAAATAAAGAAATTCGGTAAGGTAATTTTGGTTGGTGGAGGCGTGGGGATTGCCGAGATCCTTCCGATTGCTCGTGCCTTAAAGCAGGCAGGCAATCAGATTACTACTATTCTTGGCTCGCGCAGCAAAGATCTGCTTATCTTGGAAACGGAGCTTAAAAGCGCTTCTGATGAAATTTATATTATGACTGATGACGGTTCTTACGGCAAAAAAGGTTTTACTACTGATATGCTCAAAGTTCTTTTAGCTAAAGATAAATATGATTTGGTTTATGCTGTTGGGCCGATTCCAATGATGAAGCGCATAGTTTCAGTGAGCAAGGAATTTAACGTTAAAACTCTGGTTTCGCTTAACGCGTTAATGGTTGATGCTACAGGAATGTGCGGCTGCTGTCGGGTAACTGTTTTTGACAAAGTCAAATTTAGCTGTGTTGATGGCCCGGATTTTGACGGCTTTGGTGTTGATTGGGAAGAACTTGAGAAGAGAAATAAAGTTTATACTGTCCAGGAAAAACATATTTGTAATCTTTTTCCAAAATCTTAAAACGATGAGTAAAGAACCAGTAAAAGCCAGGGAAGTAAGCCCGGAAATAAGAATCGGTAATTTCCAGGAAGTAGTCAAAGGCTACTCTGAAGAAGAAGCTTTATTAGAAGCTTCCCGCTGCCTGCAATGTAAAAATCCGCTTTGCAGCGCGGGTTGCCCGGTAGGCATTGATATAAAGAAATTTATTTATCAAATCAAGCAAAAGGATTATCAGGCGGCGTATCTTACGATTAAAGAGAAGAGTAATTTTCCTTCTATTTGCGGAAGGGTCTGCCCGGCTGAATATCAGTGCCGCAAGGCCTGTATCCTCACTAAAAAAGGTTCAGTATTCGCTTCAGAGCAGGCAATCAATATTCATTTCTTGGAGCGCTTTGCCGGAGATTACGCGCGGGATAACCAGATCAATACGAAAGTAGAAAATAAAAAAGAATTATCCAAGTTTAAAGTCGCGGTGGTTGGTTCCGGACCGGCGGGATTATGTTGCGCCGGAGAATTGGCCCGCAAAGGCGTAAAGGTTGATATCTTCGAAAGTTTGCATAAAACCGGCGGAGTTTTAAGGTATGGTATTCCGCCTTTTAGGCTTCCGGCGGATGTTTTGGATTTCGAGATAAATTATCTCAAGAAGTTAGGCGTGAATTTTATCACTAATTTTCTTGTTGGGAAAGCCAAAACGATTGAAGAGTTGTTTGCTCAAGGTTACGCGAAAATATTTTTAGGTTTAGGCGCCGGCGTGCCGTCCTTTTTAGGTGTTAAGGGTGAAAATCTTTGCAATATTTATTCAGTGAATGAATTTCTTACGCGGGTAAATTTAATGTCCGCTTATAAATTTCCGGAATTTCACACCCCGGTTAATATCGGCAGAAATGTTTTGATTGTCGGCGGCGGGAATACCGCCATGGATTCTGCCCGCGTTGCTTTGAGGTTGCAGAAGATTAACGGCCTGCCGCTAAATACCACAGTGGTTTATCGGCGCACGGAAATAGAGATGCCGGCTCGGCGGCTTGAGATTGAGCATGCCAGGCAAGAAGGAATAAAATTTGAGTTTTTAGTTCAGCCAAAAGAATTTATCGGGGATGATCAGGGTTTTGTCAAATCATTGGCCTGTTTGAGGTCTAAATTAGGAGAACCGGATAGTTCAGGCAGAAGAAGGCCGGTGATCATAGAAGGAAGTGAATTTCAAATTGACTGCGATTTGTGCGTGATCGCGGTAGGGTTAAAAGCAAACCAGATTTTGATCAATGCGACGCCGGAATTAAAAACAAATCAGTATTCAGATGTCATCGTCGACTCTGAAACTATGGAAAGTTCCATCAAGGGTGTTTTTGCCGGCGGAGATATTGTTGGCGGTGAAGGTACGGTTATTGAAGCAATGGGTATGGCCAAAAAAGCCGCTCAAACAATAATTAATCAACTTTTAAAAAAGGAGAGTAGCAATGCCTAAAAAAATCGAAGAGTTTATGGATCTCGTGGTAAGCAAGAACCCCGGTGAAAAGGAATTTCACCAGGCGGTGCGCGAAGTTGTTGAGTCGGTAATGCCTTTTATTGAAAAAAATCCTCAATATCAGAAGGCTAAAATATTAGAAAAAATGATTGAGCCGGAAAGGGTAATAATTTTTCGCGTTCCCTGGCTTGATGATCAGGGGGAAGTTCAGATCAACCGCGGCTTTCGCATTCAGATGAATAGCGCGATCGGCCCTTACAAAGGCGGCTTGAGGCTGCATCCAAGCGTGAACATAGGAATACTGAAGTTTTTAGCTTTTGAACAGGTTTTTAAAAACGCGCTTACTACTTTACCGATGGGCGGAGCAAAAGGCGGTTCAGATTTCGACCCCAAGGGAAAGTCGGATAATGAGGTAATGAAATTTTGCCAGAGTTTTATGACGGAATTAATAAAGTATATCGGCCCGAATACCGATGTGCCTGCCGGTGATATCGGCGTTGGCGGCCGCGAGATTGGTTATTTATTCGGCCAGTATAAGAGATTACGCAACGAATTCTCAGGCGTGCTTACGGGTAAAGGCCTTAATTGGGGCGGCAGTTTGATTAGGCCGGAAGCTACCGGTTATGGCTGCGTGTATTTTGCCGAAGAAATGCTTAAAACAAAGGGAGATTCTTTAAAAGGTAAGGTTTGCGCGGTATCCGGTTCCGGTAATGTCGCTCAATACACGGTTGAGAAACTTATTGAGCTGGGAGCTAAGGTAGTCACTTTGTCCGATTCCGATGGTTATATTTACGATAAGGACGGTATTGATAAAAAAGAACTTAGCTGCGTGTTGAACTTAAAGAATGTGAAACGCGGCAGGATCAAGGAATGCGCCAAAGAATTCAACTGTAAATATTTCGAAAAAGAAAGGCCTTGGAACGTAAAATGCGATGTAGCTTTTCCTTGCGCCACTCAAAATGAAATTGATGCCAGTGACGCCAAAACCTTAATTAAAAATGGTTGTATCGCTGTCGCTGAAGGCGCGAATATGCCTACTACTGCCGAAGGCGTAGAAGTATTTCAGAAAGCCAAGATTCTTTACGCGCCCGGTAAGGCATCGAATGCCGGCGGCGTAGCTACTTCAGGATTAGAAATGAGCCAGAATAGCCTCAGGTTATCCTGGACTCGTGAAGAGGTGGATACGAGGTTACATAATATTATGATTGCCATACACCAGCAGTGCGTTAAATACGGTAAAGAATCCGGGTATATTAATTATGTTAACGGAGCTAATATCGCCGGATTTGTTAAAGTAGCTGACGCGATGCTCAGCCAGGGTTTAGTGTAATAGTAGGGACGGTTCTCAACTGCATTTAGGTGTGTCCCCTAATTGATAGCTAAAGGGGACACTTTTAGATTAAGTTAATAACCGTCCCTATTTTTTATAATTGTAGTTGCAGCAGGTGTTGTAAAGTTGTAAAATACCAGCGTGAATAACGAACAGTTATTATCAGATTTTTTCCGCGCCCTCAGAGTTACGCTGACCAATGCTTTTTCTTATTCCAAAGATCATCCCTATTTTTTAAAATCCTCCCAGGAACTTACATTAAAACTGGATCTTGTTTTGCATACGATTAATCCGTTTATTATCGGAGTAACTGATACTGCTTTGGTCGCCGGTGGCAAAACCTGGCAACAGGCGGGTTTACACGATGAATTAGCGCGGATTATGCATCAGCGTAAGATTAAAAGCATTAAAATCTTACCCGGCTTTAATACAGATGAGTTAATTCAATTCCTTTTTACGGTTTCAATGTCCCAAAAAGATATTTTGAAAGCCGGCGGTATAACGCAGATTGTAAGCTTTAAAAACTTCAAACATTTTCAGATTGAAGAACTGGATTATTCTTCTTTACTGCAGGAAAAAGGCCAGGGCAATTTGGATATCTGGGGATCCTTGCTTAAAGAAGTATCTGACAATGAAGACCTGTCAAAAGTTGAAGGCCTAGTGAATAATTTTTCCCAGGTGTTGAAAAAAATAAATCAGGAGGAGTTTTTCTCAAATAGTGGCATTGCGCAAACCTTGAAGGATTTCCTTATTTACTTAAAAAGTAAAGATATCTCTAAGTTTAATAAATGTATCCGGGATATCTTCTTTTGGTTATTACAAAATAAGTCTTCGTTAAGCGATGAAAAGTTAAGTAAAGTTAGGGATATTTTTGGCAATTTGAGCAAGGAAGATTTCTCGGCGCTGCTCTGGGAAGGCCTTTTAAATGAGGAACAGTTTGATAATTTGAGCTTGCAGCTTTTTGCCAAGATTTCGGATAAAAATAGGCAAAAAGAATTTGCCGACAACCTGTTTCAGATGATCAGTGATTCCGGTGTTCTAAAAAATAACCCTAAAGTCGTTAAGAAGATTCAGGAACTGTTCGCCTCGCCGCAGAATAATTCCGTCTCCCTTGTTTATAGGAATACATTGAATTATTTAAGCAAAGATATGGTTTGTTCCGGGGCAATAATTTTTGACCGTACAAAACTTAAAACAAATTTTCGTTATATACTGCTTAGTTTGCTTAGTTATGATTATGATACTGAGTTAAAGCAATCCGGCTTTATTCTGGAGAATTTAGATAAAGAAATTGATTCAGCGATTAAAGATAAAGATTTAGTTTATTTGAAAGACCTTTGGGCTTTCTTTTTAAATAAGCAGAAAATCACTCCCGGAGTATTTGCCGCGCAGGAAAGTAAGATATCCATTTTTGTTGAAGAGTTACTTTTTGCCGGCGCTTTACCGGAGGAGTTTAAAGATTTAAGTGATTGGGTTAAAACGTCTTCGAAGCCGTATGAATTCTACCTGGGAAAAATATTTTCCGCCAACACTTTTGATCCGCTGGTTTTAAAATGGTTCTTGCGCTTGGCTAACCAAGATTTGGGTATGTTTTACAAACAGTTGGATAGCCGGCGGGCAAACGTAGATTTCCTTGAGAAGATAATCGCGGCTCTAAGCGCTTGTGGAACATATCTCGCCGCGCAGCCGTTAAAATATATTTATAATTTTTCAAATTCTTTAATTAAACTGGAAGCGCTTAAAGCAATGCGTAGCCTGCCGAATCCGGACTACCAATTTCTTTATTCAACTTTTAGCGTTGACGCTCCGGAAATCCGTAAAGAAGCCCTTGCTATAATCTCAATTTCCGTCCAGGAGAGGACACGCGCGATTGAGGCGCTTTTTAATACTGCTTGGGGTATGGATAAAAGAAAGAGAATTACTTTGGAAAATATGCGTATTATTTGGGAATTGGATTTAAAAGAAGCGATACAACAATTGACGCTTCTAAGTAAAAAAAAGTTTTTCTGGAATCGGCAGATTCGTCAAAACGCTTTTTCCATAATCAGAGGCTGGAATGCTGGATAAAGTAAAAGAATTATTACGGGAACTGTTTACTTGCCTGCAGAGCGCTAAAATGTACGGCACAGAGCACGTCTTGTTTAAGAAAGCCCTTGATAGAAGCTATTTAGTTTTTCAAGATGCTTTAAGCAGCCAAAACGAGATTGTCATCGGTATTGTTGGTGAAGAGTTGGCTTTTGGCAAAGAAATTCTTTTTGATTTAAGTAAGTTACTGAACCCTTCAATTATTTATTTAAAAGAACGTAATATTGAAAGATTGGCTTTTTACCGTGGCTTGGCTAAAGATGAACTTGAGAAATTTATTATTTTTATTTCCGGTAAAAAAGATGATTCTTCCCTTGCTTTACAGGAGCAGCTTTCCCTGTTAGGCATACGCAATATCGATGTGGGTAAGCTGAAAGCTTACGGAAATGGTTTAGCCAAGCAGGCGCAGGAATCGATTAAGAAACTTAGTTTATATGATGATTCCGCTAGGGATGTTTCTTTAGCTTTGGATAACGCGCTTAATGCTGAAAAGATTGATCATCTTACGCTTAAATCCAGTATTAATAATATTGTGGAGAATCTAAACAATAAGGATAGCGACATTTTGAAATTGGCGACGCTAAAAAGATACAGCCTGGAAACTTATACGCATATGCTCAATGTTTCCATTATCGCGATGCATTTTTCTTCACGCTTAGGGTTTGATAAAGAGGAAGTTCTAAATATCGGGATTGCCGCGTTATTTCATGATATCGGTAAGCTTTACATCTCTCGAAAAGTGTTGAATAAAAAAGATAAACTCATCGAACAGGAGTTTAATCAAATCAAAAGCCATACTTTACTGGGCGCGGAAATGATGCTTAAATATGTCGATAGCCTCGGGCAGCTGCCAGTGGTCGTTACTTTTGAACACCATTTGAAATATGATCTTAGCGGTTATCCCAGGATTGCTTTTGCTAAAAAACCGCATATTGTTTCTTTGATTGTTTCAATCTGTGATGTTTATGACGCTTTGTCGCAGAGGAGAGTTTACAAACAGGATTATTCTCCGGATCTGGTTTATAATATTATGAACAAGGATAAAGGCTCAGCGTTTGAGCCGGAGCTATTAGACAGATTTTTTAGGATTATCGGTGTTTGGCCGCCGGGGGCGATTGTATCTTTGGATAATGGCATGGTTGCTCTGGTCAGGCAAGAGAATGAGTCGGATATTTTCAGGCCGAAAATTGAAATTATTGCTCCGCAGCAAGATAGAGGGTTAATTGATTTATCGGAACGTAAGGATTTAAAGATCCAGCGCTACCTTGATCCATGGAAAGAGGGGAAAGAGTACCTCTCATTAATTGATAATATCATCAGATAGGTAGAAATAAATTGACAACAACCGGTGGGATGTTATAATTATAGAAACCAAGGCGTTTAGGAGCCGGTTTATCGGCGCTAAACGCTTTTTTTAATGATAAAAGTTGTTTTTAGGAACCGTTTTGATTTGAAAACCGTATTTCTCGGCTTGGGATGCCTTAAAATTAGATAAAATGCTTAAGAAAACAGGTTTTGATAATGAGAAATACCTTAAAGAGCAGACGCAGGCTATTCTGGATAGGGTAAAGAAATTTGACAACAAGCTTTATCTGGAGTTTGGCGGAAAACTTTGTTTTGATTATCACGCCGCCCGCGTGCTTCCCGGGTATGACCCTAATGTAAAGATTCGCCTTTTACAATGCTTGAAAGATAAGATCGATATAGTGCTTGCGGTTTATGCCGGCGATATTGAAAATGGCAGAGTGCGCGGGGATTTTGGAATCACCTATGACGCGGCTACTTTGAAGTTGATTGATGATTTAAGAAAATGGGGCTTGGATGTCCTGGCGGTTGTGATCACCCGTTTTGCCAATCAGCCTTCGGCAGTGATCTTTAAAAATAAGTTACAGCGCCGCGGCGTAAATGTTTATTTGAATTACCCCATCCCGGGGTATCCGGCGGATGTGCCTTCGATTGTCAGCGATAAAGGTTTTGGCAAGAATGATTATATCAAAACTAAAAATCCCATTGTAATTGTTACTGCTCCTGGGCCAAACAGCGGTAAACTTTCTACCTGCCTTTCTCAACTTTATTTGGAACATAAGCGCGGCATTAACGCCGGTTA
>JALOBQ010000107.1 GCA_023228185.1 Candidatus Omnitrophota bacterium | reverse complement strand
GAAATTGCGGATTTTATCAATGCTTTATTGCCGCTTTTACCAATGGAAGCTTTTTTATATTGGGATAAAAGCTATGCCTTAAAAGAGCATTACCGTCTGAAAACACGTTTTGGTTTCAGCGGCAAAGAGATTGATACTCAAGTCAGCGTTTTAAATGATTTTCTCGATCAGGGTTTAGATAAAATTGAGAACGGTTTAAAGAAAGCTTTAGATAGCAAAACAGGCATCTATTTTTCTTATTTTATTAATCAGGTCCAGGAATATTCTCAACCCAATGAACATTCTATTATTCCTGAAAAGTTCATCCAAAAACCGCTGGTTTTATTTTTAGAAGGCCAGATGCACGCGTTGCGGCTTGCCGCGGATAAAAAACAAGCCAAATTATTGCACCAGGCCACCAAGAAAAGCGCTTTATTTGATAAAAAGCTCAAAATGTATAAAGTATGCGCTGCACTTAAGAGTATGCCTGAAGAAATCGGCCGTTGCCGCGTGTTTACACCCGGTTGGCTGGAAAATGAATCTATCTTTCTGCATATGGAATATAAATATTTGCTGGAATTACTGAAAAACAATCTTGTTGAAGAATTCTACGCGGAATTCAGGAATGCTTTAATACCTTTTCAAAAACCAGAACGCTATGGCCGTAGTATCCTGGAAAATTCCTCATTTTTGGCAAGCAGCGCTTTTCACGATAAAAAACTGCAGGGAAACGGTTTTGTCGCCCGGCTTTCCGGCTCAACCGCAGAATTCCTGCAGATCTGGCTAACAATGAATTTAGGAAATAAACCTTTCAGTTACAATAACGTCAGCGGGCTTGAGTTAACTTTTAAACCGCTTTTGGAAGCCGCTCTTTTTGACCGTAAAGGAAATTACGCTTTCAATTTTTTAAGCCGCGTCAGAGTTACTTATCATAATCCAAAGAAAAAAGATACCTATGGTAAAAATGCCGCTAAAATTACCAAAATTATACTCACTGAAAAAAATAAAACCAAAGAATTTGGATCTTCGACTGTCCCCTTCCCTTATGCCGAAAAGGTTCGATCCCGCCAAGTGGAAAAAATCGATATATATTTAGAATAAATAATGAAACAGTTTCCGTACTTTGGAAACTGTTTCGCCTTTCGTCTTATTCAACTTTGGAATTAGAATCTGCGTCGGTAATAAGCGCGGATGAGATGTTTAGAAACAGTTTCCGTACTTTGGAAACTGTTTCGCCTTTCGTCTTATTCAACTTTGAGATTAGAATCTGCGGCGATAATACGCGCGGATAATATGTTGCGTGTCTAACGTAAGCATCGTGCCACCATAAGGATCAATGGAAGACATATTGCCTATGGAACTTGTGTCGCCCACACCGTATTGCATAATCAACTCATCATCTTTAGACGGCATATACCTAATCTCGCTAAAGAAATTATGATGGCCGATGATATTATCGGTAAGCACATAGTCTGAACCATTATAAACAATATCATTACAGCGGGAATAAATATACTTTAATGAAAGCCCGAGCTTAGGCGTAGGCATATAGGTAGCTTCCATGCCGATGTGGTTCATATTATCATTAATTAAAGAGGCGGTATTATATTCATTGCGCGTGTAATCAAGATAAATTTCCAGATTCTTTAAAGGAGCGATCCGTAAACCGGTTTTAAAAACATTGTAATAATCATAGGGCGCCTGAGGAAAGATATTCTGGTTGTAAAGAAATGGCTCGACACAACTATAATACTGGTCATTTTGATAATAACTGCCCCAGAGCGAGGTATCATTCCTTAAAACATTTTGCGGAAAATTACCGTAAGCCAGCGTATAGTCATTAGTGTATTCGTAAATGCCGTTTAAACTTAACCAATCGAAGAAATCATAATTTAAACCCAAAGACCCTGTTTTAATCGACGGGTCTTCGCCGTCCGGCACAGCGGAATTTTTAAAGAAATCACCGGTAATGCCGTCATAAACATAGGGATCAATCCCTCCTACGGTATGCGGCATTTTTTGATAAATACCTAAACCCTTGGCGGTTAATTTATCAGTAACCTTAACGGTGAGTTCATCGCGCACAACATTCTCAATGAATTTACCGTTAACGTTATGCACGTTGCGCACGTCAAAAAGGTTACTTAATCTGTCTTCCAAAAATGTCTCAATACGAAAACCGATAGTATTCCTGCCCACATCAATACCGTCACCGATGCGCGTGGCATTAAGTTCATCCCAATTCCCTTTAGCGCCTTCTAAACCATCCCCATAATAACTCATCGGTTTACGAAAATGTATATGCCTTGACCAGGAAACATCCTGGCGGGTATTATGAAAATCAGAAAGCGCGGAATCAAAACCGCGATCCATGCGCGCGGCGTAGAATTTACTTTTCACCAGGAAATCTTCATCCGGCTCAAGCTTAATATCATCATAACCATATTGCAGATCCATCAGGCTTGAACGCGGATAACGGGTAATAAAAGAAAAATAATACGCGTTACCGCGCGACTCTGTCTCATAAGTAGAATTATTCATATCATATTTTGATTTTGAGGTCAAAAATTCAGCCTGCGCTTTAAGGCCATCAATAATTTCGTAATTTAAATCAACGCCGCCAACAAAATTCTGGCTGTCTAATTTCTGGGGATCTGTTTTAAAACCGCTGCGCGTAGTTAATGTGCCGCCCAAAGCAAAATTATCGGCAAATTTATGCTTTAGCCTGGTCGCGGAAATCAGGTTGTCCACAACGCCATAATCCTGCCAAAGATGTTTTGGCGTAGCAACGGTAGTATCAAATGTTGTCGCTTCCTGCGGTTTAAAACTAAATGAAAATCCGCGCAAAGCCGTTAAATATTTACCTGTGCTGTCTTTAGAGATAAAGGAAAGTGAATCATCCCAGCGGCCTTTAGTAAAACCCACGCCGCTTGAATGAGCTTGCCCGGGAGTATATGATCGCAGCCATTTGCTGTCTTTCCACCAAATACCATGATTACTGATATTTAACGGATCATCAGAATTATACGCTTGATCCTGATAACCGAGAGGAAAAGCGCGAAATTTAATCTGTTCATTTGTATAATCAAGCCATAACTCACGCAAAGGCTGAAAACGCATATCTATTTTCGTTGATGGGATAGTATAACCTGACACAGTAGTAGCAGTTGTTTTGCCGTCTTCTACTTTTAATTCCGGAAGATTGATCGCCGTGCCGTCAAGGCCGTAAGAAGTGCGATTCAACGTATAACCGGTATTGGACCAATAATACATTTGAATATCTGCGCTATCAACGCCATCGGTTACCGTTGTCTTCGGGCCTTTACCGGTAAAACTCCAGGGATCCACAGTCAAATTAGTATGAAAGTTAAAACCCTGTTCATTATCAGTATCTAAATTAACGCTCAATGAATCATAAATAGCCGGGTCATAAGTATTAAAACCGTGATTATAAGCGGCATTAGAAGTCATTCTCCAACT
>JALOBQ010000106.1 GCA_023228185.1 Candidatus Omnitrophota bacterium | reverse complement strand
TTATCGCCAAGATAATCTTGGATTAAGTCATTGATTTCCATTGCTCTGGTCTCCTTATGTTGCATGATTAGAGATCAGGGCGTTTTTGATTTTACAGCAAATTGTTTACACTATCATCTCCGGGCCGGATTAAATCGTTCTTCGAACGACTTATGCTGAAAAAAGGGTACAAGAAAACTATCGTAGCAGTTGCCCGGAAAATGTTGCGAATCGTCTGGCACCTCTTGGTTCACGATGAACTATTCATTGATGACTTCCCCCGATCCAAACAGGTTAAATTCCCTAAACTACCCAAAAAAATCCAAGCGGTCGGTATTAACAAACTTATCGAATTGTTGTCGAAAGCTTCGGAGGTTATTTTCAGAGATCGTGATAAGGAAATTTTCCGGTTAGGGATGAGTGAGTGATTCTCATTTTTCAATTTTCATGGGAAATGCTGAGTTCACAGATATAAAACAGTGACCGAAAGATCTAAGGAACAGCGCCTCCTTATTTTGTTATACTACTAACGACAAAGAGGCAAACTAATGTCGGCAAACCGGTATATCAGGTTTGTTGAATTATCCTCTGGCCCGATCAGAGATTCCCGCATACCTCTTTTTTCATCGAAGTTCTCGAAGAAAACCTATACTCAACATCAGTTACTCGCCCTCTTCTCATGAAAGCATATTTATCAGAAGATTATCGGGATGCGGTTGAACAAGCGGAGATTATGGATTCAATTCGGGCAAAGATCCATGTCGATAACATACCTCATTTTACGCCAATCCACACATTTAGCCACCGGATGAGATCCTCGACATCCACCCGGTTACTGAACCGACTTGTAAAAATATTTTACGATTGGGTGAGGATTCCCAGTACTGCAATTGATCCTTCATGGCTCACCAGCTCGTATGCCAGCCACTACTATTCTTGGAGAACGGATAAAATGAGAAAACGGTTCCTGATAACGTCAGTCTCTGTCGATACCGATCAACAGATCATCCCCGTCTGAAGATCACCCAGCATCCGGTCCAAGATAGCATTCACGCTAAAACTCTCCTCAAACAATGTCACAGGGCCAGACCACCTGACCTCTATGTCATGGACAAAGCATACGACTTCGAAGAGATCCATGAACTCGTTTGGGATACGCTGAACGCCTGCTCGCTTATCCCAGTTAGGAACAGAAAACGTAAGCGAATTTCCGGGTATTACCGTAGACGGATTGCGCTCTCATTCGATGATCAAAATATCCCCAGAGAAACAAAGTCGAAACCGTTTTCTCTGTCCTGAAATGAAAGTTCTGGGATGTCCTCAAAGCTCGGCAATTCAGACAATAGATCAAGGAGATCAAAATCAAAGTGATCCTCTATACCATCTCAAAAATGATCTCTGCTTTATGCTCTCTTTTTTCATTGAGGATCTCTACAGAGCCGTAAGTTGGTACAATATAAAGGTGATAATGAGAATGCAGAACAAGCGCAACTTGAATAAGAGATCCTCAAACGTTCCACAGTATGTCCATTCTGCGGCGAGGATTAGATTGGGTGAGTGCGGAAAATCCAGTAAATGCGATCATGGTAACAAATAGTGAGGTGTTCGAAGATGCAGTATCCAGGAAGGTCTGAAGATATCCTTCATAAAATATTCTGATGGTAATCAAGATGTTTGAACTCGATACATCGGTTAGTGAATCAGCAAAACAGCAGGGTCTCGCATACAATACGGTTTATCACCACTACCCCATTATCTGTCCTGCTCTCGTTATCACCGATACAAATTTTCTATTCTTTTCCGGGGAGATCGAGATGAACGAATCCTATTTCTGTGAATAAAGAAATTGTAACTGGGTCGAGGAGCTGCCGGGAAAATCCCTGTATTTGGAATCATGGAACGTGGCAGGAGGGTAACTGTTGAAGTTGTACCCGATGTGAAGTGGGGTACAATACTGGAATTAGTAATCTAGATGGTCAAACGAGAGTCTGATCTCAGTACTTCTCTAAATTTTCCTCCATGAACTTTGGATAATCATCAACGCTAACCAACCTTCAATCAACCGAGCGATCGAAGAACCGAAACAAATGAAACAAATTTGAGTTTTTTTCGAATCCCTTCCCAGATGAAGAGCCGGAAGAAATCAAACCTGAACAAATCTTCATTAATCGTTCTCGGTCCACGTTGAACCTTGGAGAAGAACATCCACTGGATGGACACCCAGATATTCTTGAGAAGGAACGAGATTATCGTAAGCAGGTACCTGATCGCCACGTTTCTGGAGGATGTTTTGGCTCTGACGATATTCCGGATACGGTACGAAGACTCGATAGCGAACCGGTTCTTGTAGGCCCGGTAGACCCTACGGGGATTCCAATCGATACCGTACACGACGTAACCGAGATTTACGTTCCCGAATTTCTTATTCCTTCCCTGAAGGTACTGGACATCAATTGCCAGGGTAAGAGCAAGAGGTTCACCGGTTCCCATCATCGTGTACTGAGCATACCGGGAATGATTCCCCCTGAGTATTTTCTTGAGTTCTTTACCGTGTTTTCTCACCGGAACAATGTGCGGGACATTCTCATTCTGGAGAAACGAGAACACTTCTTTTGAGTAAAAACCCCGATCAAGACAAAGAACGGTGATATTCACTTTTGCATCGTTGATGATATCCAGGAATTTCCGGATGTACTCGACCTTAGATACCCCGGTTTTCACCGGGAAAACTGCAAGGGTCAACCGTTGGCCTTTTGTGGTGATGTAGAGAGAAACATATGAGTAAAATGTTGTTGTGGAATCCTTCATTTTGCTTTTAACGATGTAATCTTTGTTCGCGTCAATAGTCTCACCGTAATAGGGATCGTTGGTGAAATCTATGGCAAAATGATACGATTTTCCGGGAACTAGGATCTTATCTTTTGAATACGTGAGGATCTTGGATTGTAATTCCAGAAGTGAATCCAGATTCACCTTGGACAAATGGTATCTGAACGATGTCTCACAGGGTACTTTCTCGATAACTTTGTTGATCGAATGGACCGAGAGTTTGTTCGCTGACATCCCGACTAACGATCGAATGATCGTCTTTTGCGATAATGGACCGTTGATCGGAATTGTGATGTTCCGGTTAATTGCGTCTACTGCAATTTCGGAACAATCTTCTGCTCGGATCTCATTCTTTATTCGGCGGGGGAATTGCCGTCTATTAGCCATATGCGGCGCCCCCTGCCTATTTAGATCTTACGCTCTTCTTGTGGATTGGCTAAAAATTAGTGAAGTACTGGATCTACATGGACCGGTTCAGAATCTATAATCGTCATGTTGCATATGGATTCAAACCTATACGAATCGATCATGGAAAACGGTTCGCTATGGGAAGTTACATCAACGATTTTCAAGGATTCTGGTTTCTACTAAAAGAACGATTGATGAAATTTCCAGCGTGAATCTAATGAAATCCCCTACCTGAAGATAGTGTAAACAATTTGCTGTAAAATCAAAAACGCCCTGATCTCTAATCATGCAACATAAGGAGACCAGAGCAATGGAAATCAATGACTTAATCCAAGATTATCTTGGCGATAAGGATGAGGGTC
>JALOBQ010000105.1 GCA_023228185.1 Candidatus Omnitrophota bacterium | reverse complement strand
TGCGGATTAAAGGTGAAGGAGTTTTTCCGCGCATCAAGGATGTGGTAGGCACGAATTTCTGCGATATCGGGGTCAAAGACAGTGGGAGCCAGATTATTGTGATTTCCGTGATCGACAATTTGCTTAAGGGAGCGTCATCTCAGGCAGTGCAGAATATGAATATTATGTATAATTTTCCGGAGAGTTGCGGTTTATTATGATTAAGTTAAATAAAGCTATCCTGCCGGCTGCTTTTCAGGTTAACGGAGTAAAATGCGGCATAAAGAAATCCAAAAAACTTGATTTAGCGCTTTTTTATTCAAAGGTTCCTGCTATAGCGAGCGCTAAATTTACCAGCAACGCCATACTCGCCGCACCGCTTCAAGTGAACCTTTCGCAACTTAAATCTTCTAAATATTTTCAGGCGGTTCTTGTTAATAGCGGCAACGCTAATTGTTTTACCGGCAAAGCCGGGCTGCTTGACGCATGGCTTAGCGTTTCTCTGGCTGCCAAAGAATTGAAAATAAATAAAAAAAGCGTTTTGGTTAATTCCACAGGCATCATTGGCAAACGCCTGCCGATAAAAAAGATCGCCCGCGCCATACCAGGTTTATGCGCCGGGCTGTCAAAAAATAAAACCGCGCTGGCGCAGCAGGCGATAATGACTACCGATACATTCGCTAAAGAGGTGAGTGTAAAATTTAAGGTAGGCAAACGCATGGTTACTGTTTGCGCTGTGGCAAAAGGCGCCGGGATGATCGCTCCGAATATGGCAACGCTACTTTGTTTTATTTTTACCGACGCTTTGATTACTCAACCGGCCTTGGATAAAGCATTAACCGCGGCGGTTGAGAATTCTTTTAACTGTATTACTGTTGATGGTTGCATGAGCACCAACGATACGGTGATTGTTTTAGCTAATGGCGCCGCGGGCAACAAACTTATTGATTTTAAAAATAATTACGCGGCTTTCAGCCAAGCTTTAAATTTAGTTTGCCTGGATTTAGCTAAAAAGGTTGTGCAAGACGCTGAAGGCGCGAGTAAATTTATCAAGATTGATGTCTGCACTGCCAAAAGCAAGCAGGAGGCAAAGCTTGTGGCGCTAGCGATCGCTAATTCCGATCTTTTTAAAACCGCCTGTTTTGGAGAAAATCCGAATTTCGGCAGGATTGCCGCGGCAGTTGGCGCCAGCGGTATCAAGGTTAAGGAAGAAAAATTAAAGATTGATTTAGGGCCGCTGAATAAAAAAGAGGTCAATCTTAAAGTCTGCCTGGGCAGGGGCAAAGAGAGCAGCACTGTTTATACCTGTGATTTGACCGGTGAGTATATAAAAATTAACGCGGAGTACAACTAAAAGGATACACAATGGAATCAGCGATAAAGAAAGCGGATGTTTTAATTGAGGCGTTGCCTTATATAAAGAAGTTTCATAAGAAAGTTATCGTCGTAAAATATGGCGGCAGTATTTTAGGCGAAGAGTCGATTCGTAAAAGCGTGTTGGAAGATATTGTTTTTTTGAGCTTTATGGGCATCAAGCCTGTGCTTGTGCATGGCGGCGGCCCGAATATCAGCGATCGTATGCGTTCAAGCGGCAAGAAAACTGAATTTGTTGACGGGATGCGCGTAACCGATAATGAAACTTTAAAAGTTGTCGAGGAAGAATTATTATATTTAAACGAGTTGATTGTCAATGAACTTACCAGCCTGGGTGCAAAAGCCGTAGGCTTAAACGGTAAAAACGATTCGCTGATCCAGGTTGAGAAAAAGAAGGCTAAGATCGATATTGGTTTGGTCGGCCAGATTACCGGTATTAATACCGAATTGATCAATGAGGAGCTGAAAAAAGATAAGATTGTGGTGCTTCTTCCGATGGGTATCGGTAAAGATAAAAAAGTTTATAATGTTAACGCTGATGAGGTGGCCTCGAGCGTGGCAGCGGATATCAAGGCGGAAAAGTTTGTGCTTTTGACTAACGTCAAAGGGATTATGCGTAACGCTGAGGACGCGAATTCGTTTATTTCCACGCTTACAGTTGAAGAAGTGGATAATTTAAAAGCGAATAAGATCATTCAGCAGGGGATGATCCCTAAAGTACAGGCTTGCGTGAATGCTTTAAACGGTGGAGTCAAGAAAACGCATATTATTGACGCGCGCACTCCGCACGGGCTTTTGCTGGAGATATTCACGGACAAAGGTATTGGCACGGAGATTATCAAATGAAATTAGCGCAAGTTTACCAGAATTATAAAGATTTTGTTATGCCTACTTATAATAAAACACCTTTGGTTTTCACTAAGGGCAAAGGTAGCATACTTTGGGATATGCAGGGCAAGAAATACCTGGATTTTTTCCCGGGTTGGGGAGTGGGCAACCTCGGGCATTGCCATCCTAAAGTAATGCAAGCGGTGCGGGACCAGATTAGCAAATTAATTTTTATACCAAACAGCTATTATCATCTGCCGCAGGCAAAGTTAGCCAAGGAACTTATCTATTGGAGTTTTCCGGGTAAAGTATTTTTTTGTAATTCCGGAGCCGAGGCAAACGAGGCAGCGATAAAATTAGCACGGAAGTTTGGCCAAGGCAGAAATGAGATCATTACTTTTGAGAATGCTTTTCACGGCAGGACATTGGCGACTTTAGCCGCCACAGGGCAAGTTAAATACCAGGAAGGTTTCCAACCGATGCCCGCGGGTTTTAAAAATATCAAGTTTAACGACCTGCAACTACTTAAACGCGAGATCAACGCTAATACCGTTGCTTTAATGTTGGAGTTGGTCCAGGGCGAAGGTGGAATAAATGTCGCGGATAAAAATTTTGTCCTGGCTTTAAGAAAAATTTGCGATGAGCATAATTTACTTTTGATTATTGATGAAGTGCAGACAGGGCTCGGCCGCACAGGGAAGCTTTTTGCTTATCAGCAATACGGGATAACCCCGGATATTATTACTTTGGCTAAAGGCTTAGGCGGCGGCTTGCCGATTGGCGCGATCGTCGCCAAGAAAGAGATTGCTGACCTTCTGACTGCCGGAATGCACGCTTCCACATTTGGCGGAGGGCCGGTAATCTGCCGGGCTGCTCTGGCAGTATTGAAAGCTACTCAGGAAGAAAAGATCTTGGCCAATGTGAATAAAATGAACGAGTATCTTTTTAAAAATTTAAACGTTTTAAAAGAAAAATACCCCTTGATTAAAGATGTTCGCGGCATAGGGTTGATGGTTGGCATTGAATTAAATTGCGAGGGCTCAGCAATAGTGCAGAGTTGTATGGAGATGGGATTGTTAATCAATTGCACGCATAGTTGTGTTTTAAGGATGATGCCGGCTTTAAACGTGAATAAAAAGCAGATCGATCAGGCGCTGGTTATTTTGGAGAACGCTTTAAGGAGAGCATAAAATGAAAAGGGATTTGATTTCTATCAGTGATTTATGTACTGCTGAAATAGAAAATATATTTAAGCTTACCGTGCAGTTGAAGAAGAATAAAAATAAGTTTGCTAATTCTTTAAAAGGCAAGTCTATCGCATTACTTTTTCAAAAACCTTCTAACCGCACGCGGGTTTCTTTTGAAGTGGGTATGTATCAATTAGGCGGAAACGCCCTTTATTT
>JALOBQ010000104.1 GCA_023228185.1 Candidatus Omnitrophota bacterium | reverse complement strand
TAACAATTTCTTCAGCTGTTTCATCCAGATACTTTGAATAGTTGGTCTCTTTACTTGTAATTACGCCACCTTCGTAGATAGTTAACCCTTTGCCGCGGCAGAGGCTGAAAAAAGCAAAATCACCGATTGAGCCGGTTTTTTTATTTTTATATTCCGCGCCCAGGCTTTGCGCGCAATCCTCAATGACAAAAGCCTGGTTAAGTTTGGCGATTTCCATTATCGGGTCTAAATCTATTGGCAGGCCGGCTAAATGCACGCTGAGTATCGCCAGGATATCTGTATTTTCCGCGCAGATAGTTTTAAGCTGGTTTAAATCAAAGCTGAAATTCGCGGGATTTATATCGCAAACTTGTATTTTTAAATTTGCTCTTTTGATTGCCAAAGGGATCAGCGGGCAGGCGAAAGCGGGGATGATTACTGTTTTTTTAGCGGAGATTTTCTTCAGGCTTTCTAAAATGATATAGAAAGCCGCTGTGCCTGAATAAACGGTTTTGGCGTAAGAACAGCCAAGGTAGTTTTTAAAATCATCGTTTAAGGAGCGTGAATTTTTATTATTTTCCAAAGCCGCCAGTAAGCCTTTGGCTTGAAGCGGCCAACCGGCAGTAGGGGGGATTTCTCTGAATATGCTCAATCTTATCTTCCTTTTAGTTATGTAGTTTCATCATTTTATGATAAAATACACACTAATTCAAGACAACTTTTTATGACTGAAATAAAATATAAAATTTTCGATAAAATTGAAGCAATCGGAAACCCAAGCTGGGAAGCCTTATTTGGAGATCCAGCGGAGGGCTACTCATTTTATAAATCCGTTGAAGAATCTTTGCTCGAAGGGTTTAGTTTTAGCTACCTCGCGATATATAAGGATAGCCGCCTGGCGGTAATCGCGCCTCTGTTTTGCGCGGATTTTGATTTGGCCATTGCCGCGGATGGTTTTTGGGAAAAGTTAATTAAGTCAGCGCGGATATTTATGCCGCGCTTTTTAATTTGCAAAACATTTTTTTGCGGAGCGCCTTTTTCGGAATCCGGCGTTTTAGGAGCTTGCACTGGCGCGCTGGAGGATCCGGCAATCAGGCGAGTTCTGCTTAAGGCAATAGAAAAGCAGGCGGCTGGGCATCATGCCTCGTTGATTCTTTTTAAAGATTTTCTTGAAAAAGACGCACTTGTTTTAAATTATTTAAGGTCTTTTGGGTTTACTAAAGTCAGCAGCTATCCTGCTGTTGACGTAAGCCTGAATTTTAAATCATTTGAAGAATACCTGCAAAGCCTGGGTAAATCCACCCGGAAAAACCTGAAAAAGAAACTTCAAAAATCTTCCGAGCAGGGCGAAATTCAGGTGCGCCTGGTAGATGATATCCGCCCGGAGATCGATAAGATTATGCAGCTTTATGAGAATACATATCAGGCCGGTTCCACAAAATTTGAAAGATTAAACTGGGAATTTTTTCTGCGCGTCAACAGGCAGTTTTCTTGCGCGCGTTTCTTTTTATATTATTTCCAGGACAAGTTGGTTGCTTTTAACCTCTGTTTTTCGCATAAAAATATATTGATTGATAAATTTATCGGCTTAGATTATGCTGTATCTAACCGGTTGAATTTGTATTTTGTCAGTTGGGCGCACAACATCAAATGGTGCATCGAGCATCAGATCAACGCTTATTACCCCGGCCAAACAGATTACGAGCCGAAGATAAGGCTGGGCGGTAAACTGATCCCGCTTTACGCTTATTTAAAACACCGGCGCCTGGTTGCTAATTTTATGATTAAAATCCTGGCCTTATTTTTCAAGCCGGATAATTTCGATAAAAATTTACGGAGTTAATGTTTTATGTCCAAGAAAAAAGTCACGCTTAAGATCCTGGCTTTATTGATCGCAAGCGATATATTGGAAACCGCGATTCACTTCTTTTTTAAAAAAAGCGTGCTCGCTGAAAGCAGTTTTCAGGTAACTAACGTTTCCAGCGCCGCGCTTTTTATCAAGACAGCTTTTTCTTCGCCATATCTCTGGGCGGGTTTATTTGTGGTTGTCTGCGTGTTTATCGTCTGGTCAACGATCTTGTCTAAAATAGATTTAAGCGTGGCAGTGCCGATTGCCAGTTTTAGTTATATTTTAGTGCCGCTGGTGTCGATTATTTTTCTGCACGAGCAGATCAGCCTGCTTAGATGGGCGGGGATAATTTTTATTTTATTCGGCGTTGCGCTGGTTTCTTTAAGCAGTAAAGAGAGGATTGCCTAAAATGCAAACGCCTTTATTCTTGATCTTGTTTTTGATCGCGCTGACCAGCCTTTGCGATACGATTAATCAGCTTTTTTTAAAATCCACGATTGATTCATTAAATTTCCAGCCGACTTTTAATATTTTAAAGATCTTGAAATTCATCTGGCGCCTTGTGCGCATACCCCGGCTTTGGATCGGTTTTATTTTTAGCGTGATTTCTTTATGCATTTGGCTTTTCGTGCTTTCTAAATCCGACCTGAATTTCGCGTTTTCGGCTGACAGCATGCATTATATTTTTATCGCTTTAGCCAGCGGATTAATTTTAAAAGAACATATCAGCCGCCTGCGTTTAGTCGGCACATTAGTCATTGTTCTGGGTATCATCTTAGTCAGTTTGTAGACAGTCTACATAACTTATTGCGGATGTTAATGTTATAGAACAAATATTTGTTTAGTAGTTAATCGTATTTGTTTTATAAACCATTATGTTGCATATAGTTACATAGACTGTCTACTGAATGGGGTAAAAGATGGCTCAAGATCCTATTTGCGGGATGCGGGTTGACCCTAATACTTCCTTTAAGGTGCTTTGGCAGAAGGAAGAGTACTTTTTCTGCAGTTCGGCATGCAAAGATAAATTTATCCGCGAAAGAAATATCCCGCAAGGCGCAGTTTGTTATCCGCAAGTTAAGAAGAATTTTTGGTTAAATAAATTGTTTTTAGTTAGTGTTTTTGTCGCGCTGGTTGTTATCGCCTCTTATTTTTTTACTCCTCTGGAAGTCTTCCGCAAAGTATTTTTCGGCTATTTTAAATCAATCTGGTGGGCTGTGGCTCTGGGTTTGTTTTTAGGCGGTCTGATCGATTATTATGTGCCGCGGCAATATATCTCGAAAATTCTTTCTCGAAGATCACCGCGCACAATATTTACCGCGGTTTTTTTAGGGTTTCTTATGAGCGCTTGCAGCCACGGGATTCTTGCTTTGTCCATACAATTGCATAAAAAAGGCGCCTCGAATCCGGCTGTGGTATGTTTTTTACTGGCTAGCCCCTGGGCGAATTTTGCGGTAACGATTATGTTGTTAAGTTTATTCGGAGTTAAGGGCTTATTGATTATTGCCGCGGCTGTTTTGGTAGCGATTAATACCGGGTTTATTTTTATCTTTCTTGAACAACGCGGTTTGATTGAAAAAAATCTTAATACTCTTGATTTGCCCGAGGATTATTCTATTCTTGAAGATTTTCGTAAACGCCGCGCGGATTATAAATTTAACGTTATAAATATCAAGCAGGCGATCAAAGGCATCAATAGCGGGATGGTCAGTTTATCGGAGATGGTGCTTTGGTGGATTATTTTAGGCGTGTTTATCGCCAGTTTATCCGCGG
>JALOBQ010000103.1 GCA_023228185.1 Candidatus Omnitrophota bacterium | reverse complement strand
ATCAGGATCAAAAAAGCGATCCCACAAACAAAAATAATTTTCGGCGGTTTATGGTATTCGGCGATGCCTGTGCCGACGCTGGAAGAAAACCCGGCAGTTGATTTTGTGGTAATGGGGGAGGAAGAGTCATTCGGCGATCTAATCGAGGCAATTGATAAAAATAAACCGCTTAAGGATGTAGGCGGGGTTACTTCACGCATCGACGGGAAAATTGTTATGGGCCCGCATAAACCGTTGATGGAAGATTTGGATAAGCTGCCTTTGCCGGCGTATGACCTGTTTCCGATGGATAAATACGTAGGCCATACTTATTGGAAACCGTTTGTCGATATGGTCACTAGCCGGGGTTGCCCTTCGGCATGCACCTTTTGTTATGAATGGGATCAGTTTGACCCGCGCTCTCCATCGGATTTTTTGAAATGGCGCGCCAAATCCCCGGAAAGAGTTATGGAGGAATTAAACCTGTTGCACAGAAAATACGGAGTGAAAGTCGTAGTGATCCAGGATGATAATTTTAATGTTGACCCGAAAAGGGTGCAGAAATTCTGCGAACTTAAAAAAGCGTCCAATAACCCGATCAAATGGGTTTCTTTAGGCCGCGCCACTGATTGGGTCAATTGCGAATCGATCCTGCCCTTGATGAAGGAAAACGGTTTGTTTATGGGCGTTTTCGGTATTGAGGTAACCACGCAATCGGAACTTAAAAAAATCGCTAAAGGCATCACCATTGACCAGATCAATAAGACTATCGCGATGTTCCGTAAGAATGATATTGCCATTGTCGCCGATATTATGATGGGTTTTGATTATGATACCGAAGAGATCATCAAACAGAGGTTTGAGTTTACCGACCAGGTTGACCCGGACGTGCTTTGGGTTGGCTATGTCACGCCTGCGCCGAATTCACCGATGTGGAGGATCGCTTTAAAGAAAAATTGGATTGATCCTAAAAAGGTGGATTTTAGCCAATGGGATTTTTTACATCCGGTAATTCCCACGGATCATTTAACTACTGAAGACCTGGGCCGCCTGGGTTCATGGTGTATGCGCGAGTTTTTCTCAAAACCCGGCAGGATCAACCGTATTATGGAAAGTGATTTTGACCCGTTAGCCAAGCTTTGTTTTAAAGATGTTATGGACGGGTTAAACAAATGGGAAGCTGCCGCGACTAAAGGGGAAGTGCAGATATAGAGTCAGTATGTAGTATGTAGGGAAAGGCAAAAACAAAAGCTGACAGCTGAGGGCTTACAGCTGAAGGCCGATAAAGGAGACAATTATGGATACAAAAACAAAAATTAAAGATATTTTGGCAAATTTGTTGAAGGTCAAAATCGAAGAGTTAAAAGACGATTTGTCTTTGCAGGATTCTATCGGGTTAGATTCCACGGAAATGGTGGAATCGTTAATTGCCCTGGAAAAGGCTTTTGGCGTGAAATTAAACCCCAAAGAAGTGAAGAAAACCTCAACGATTAATGAAATCGCCGGAAACATTCAGGCAAAATTAGCTTAAATGAAGATTATTGATCTTAGCCTTCCAATCGATGATACGGCTTTTGAAGTGCACAAGGTTTCTATTGAGCGCGTAGGCCATAAACCCGGCGTGGCGAAATTTAACCGCGTGATTATGGGCAAAACCATACTTGGCAGGATTAAATATCTTTTGGGCCAACGGATATTAAAAAAAGAGGATCTTCCGGACGGCGAATTTTTGTCGCTGGAAACCGTGCATTCGCCGGTGCACATCGGAACGCACCTGGATTATTCATACCACTACGGCTCGCTTTCAGAAGGCAGGCCGGCAAAGACTTCCGATGAAATTCCTTTAGAGTATTGTTATCAGGATGGAGTGAAACTGGATTTTTCCCACAAAAAACCCGCTGATCTGATCAAAGATTCCGACGTAAAAGAAGCGCTGGATAAGATCAATTATAAATTAAAACCGCTGGATATTGTGCTTTTTTTTACCGGCGCCGATAAATTATTCGGCTCGGCGAAATATTTTTCGGATTATCCGGGGGTAGACCCTTCGGCGATTGATTACCTGCTTTCCCAAGGCGTGAAGATTTTCGGGGTGGATACGATGGGTATTGACCGGCCCTATAGGTTTATGCTCACGGAATTTTTAAAGACAAAAAATCCGCGCGCGCTTTACCCGGCGCATTTTTACGGCAGGAAAAAAGAATTTATTCATATTGAAAGACTGGCTAATTTGCAGAAATTGCCCGATTATGGTTTTAAGATTAGCTGTTTGCCTGTGCGCATTAGAAATACAGGAGCTGCCTGGGCAAGAGTGATTGCTCTTTTAGAATAATATATTTTGTCTTAGTTTGTTTCACGCGAAGAAAAAGTAAGGAGGAAGATGATGGGGCATACTTGTAATTCGATAACAATTAACGCGCCGTATGATCTGGTGTTTGATATTTCTAATGATATTGCCCGCTGGACACAATTGTTCGGCACTGAATATAAAAAAGCCGAAGTGCTTAAAAAAGAAGGTAATCTGATCACTTTCCGCCTGACTGATGATGAGGGGAGTTCCTGGGTTTCCTGGCGCCTTTTGCAGAAAGATAAATATTTTGCTTACGCCCAGAAGCAGGATCCGTTGTTTCCTTTCGAATATATGAAAATTATCTGGTTATACACGCCTAAGGCTGACAACCAGGTGGAATTAACCTGGATCCAGCATTTTACCATGGACAAGAAAGCTAAATTTAACGACGAGCAGGTGGAAGGCTTTATTAACAAGCATTCCCAGGAGAATTTGATAATTTTTAAAGAAAAGATCGAGGAAGCAGCTTCGCTTAAGTGAAAAAATCGACCTTTATTATTCTTTGTTTAGAGGGAGCGGTTTTATCTTTTAATGTTGCGGCAGCTGCGGCGTTAATTCCTTCGATTGGCCGAGAGTTCGCTCTTTCTCAATTTTTGCTAGGCAGGATTGTCTGGTTATATATGCTGCCTTACGGAGTCGCGGCGTTTTTTTACGGGCCGCTGGTGCGTTTATTTGACGCGCGCAAGGTTGAACTGGTTTGCATATTCCTGTTTTCTCTGGCTAATCTTTTAGCCGGATTCGCGCAGAATATTAGCGTGCTTTTTATCGCCCGCTTCATGATGGGGCTTTTTGGCGCTTCAGTTATCCCGCTTGGGCTGATTCTTATTGCCCGGCGCCTTAAAGAATCAAAACGCGGCCGTTATATCGGTTTATTTTTTGGCTCCACGTTTATTGCTTCTTTATTGGGTCTATTTTTAAGCGGAATGATTAATTGGAGGCTGATATTTATTCTGCCGGCGTTAAGCGGGTTTATACTTTGGATTTTTATGTTTATTTATTTGCCCAGTTTTAAAGAAGAAGTAGGCGGTTTTCGTTTAGGTTATTGGCTTGCTTTGCGTGATAAAAAAGTAATCAGGATATTTGCCTATATTTTTTCGATCAGCTTGATCTATCACGCTGTCCAGCAATGGTTGGGGGTTTATTTTTCAACGCAATTAAATTTAAACCAGTTTATGATCAGTATGCTGATCACCTTCACCAGCTTAAGCGGCATATTCGGTGAGATCTGGGGCGGGCATCTGGCTGACGCCAGAGGCAGGTTAAGAGTTGTGAATTTAGGTATCGGCTTGA
>JALOBQ010000102.1 GCA_023228185.1 Candidatus Omnitrophota bacterium | reverse complement strand
TCAGCTCGGTATCAGCCTGACAGGTATCACTCTGGCGATTATCTTGGGCTCGATAGGTTTAGGATGCGCTTTGGCATTCGGCCTTGGCTGCAAAGATATTGCCGGTAGGTTTGTCGGTGAGTTAATTGAGAAAGCTAAAAGAAAATAACGCATAGTTATTCAGTTAGTCAAACCCTGCTTTTCGGAAATCCGAGAAGCAGGGTTTTTTTATTGACAAAATAATGCTTTGTGATAAATTAGTTATGAGCATATGCTCATAACGAGGAGTAATCATTGAGGCCTAAAAAAATAAGATGGGTTAAATGCAGTCCGAAGGAAAGGTGTTTTAAACCGTTATGTAAACCTTTAAGCAAATTGGAAAGCGTGTATCTGGCTCTGGATGAGTTTGAGGCCATCAGGCTTGCTTGTTTTGAAGGTTTAAAACATAGCCAGGCGGCAAAAAAGCTCGGTATCTCGCGGCCTACTTTCTCAAGGATTCTTTCCTGCGCCCATCAAAAGATTGCCGATAGCCTGATAAATATTAAAGCCATCAGGATAGAAGGTGGTTGTTGCAAAATTAAAAGGAGCTAAGATGAAAGAGAAAACAAATAAAACAAATAAAACAAAGCAGGGTTTTTTATCCAGATTAATGGAAAAATTAGATAAACAGCTGGAAGCCAAATCTCAAGCTGGTTCTTGCTGCTGCAAAAAGAATAAACAGGAAGGTGATTCATGCTGCAGGTAAGCGTAGATTGGGTTTTATTTTCATTATGCAAACTTAACCCGCAGGTCAAATGGATCCAGGCTTTAAATTTCTTCATCTATGATTCCCTTAAAATCCTGCTATTGTTGTTCTTTTTGATCTGGTTAATCGGTTGTTTAAGATCATATTTTTCAACCATAAAAGTAAAAGAGTGGCTTGCCGGAAAAAAAACTATGGCAAACCTGTTTGCCGCTACATTTGGCGCGATTACGCCGTTTTGTTCCTGTTCGTCAATTCCTATATTCATCAGTTTTCTTAAAGCCGGCGTTTCTTTGGGGGTGACCTTTTCATTCTTGATTACTTCGCCGATTGTTAATGAGTATCTTGTTATCTTAATGCTGGGTTTTTTCGGTTTTAAGATCACGCTGCTCTATGTGGCTAGCGGGATCGCGATTGGAACAATTTGCGGGTTGATTTTAGGCAAGATGAACCTGGAGAAAAATCTTGTTCAGGATCTATTCAGCAAGGAAAATCAGATTGATACTGATATTAAGTTTCCTAATTTCAAGAGCCGTTTATTATTCGGTTTTGAGGAAGCAAAAACCATTCTCTTTAAACTCTGGATATGGATTTTAGCTGGTGTTGGATTAGGTGCGCTGATCCATAATTTTATTCCGCAGGAGTTCGTGCGCAACGCGATCAACAAGTCGGATTTGTTAAGTGTGCCGATAGCCACCGTTATTGGAGTTCCGATGTATGGAAATTGCGCGGCAATCGTGCCGATTGCCGTAGCTTTATTCCAGAAAGGTTTCCCGCTTGGCACAGCCTTAAGTTTTATGATGGCGGTGTCCGCCTTAAGCCTGCCCGAAGCGATTATGTTGAGAAGGGCGATGAATTTAAAGTTGATTATGATATTTTTCGCGATCACCACTTTGGGAATTATTTTTACGGGTTATTTGTTTAATTACCTTCAAACGGTTTTAAATTAAAGAAAAGCCTGGTCAAACCAAGTAGCCAGCTGATTGGATAATAATTTTGAAGAGAACAATTATTATATTTTTAATTATTTTTATAATTAGCGGCGTAAAAATTATGGCGTTTGCCGGCCAAATTGTTAGCCAAAACAGGGTTGTTGTTTATTATTTTCATGGTGATTTTCGCTGCTCAACTTGCTATAAAATGGAGCAGTATTCAAAGGAAGCGGTAGAAACTAATTTTAAAGACGCGCTTGCGTCGGGAAAGTTAGAGTTTAAGGTTATAAACGTAGAAGATCGTGCTAACCAACACTATACTAAAGATTATCAGCTTTATACTAAAACGCTTATTTTGTCTTTGATCAAGGATGATTTAGAGATCAGATGGAAGAATATGGATAAAATCTGGGAGTATGCCGGCAATAAACAAAACTTTATCGGTTATCTTAAGAGCGGGGTTGATGATTTCCTGAAAGAATGCAAATGACAGAAGTATTGATAGTTTTTACTTCAGCATTGTGGCTAGGCATATTAACTTCAATAAGCCCATGCCCATTGGCCAGCAATGTGGCAGCGATTTCTTTTTTGTCCAAAAATATTACGCATCCATTTTTTGTGTTTATTTCAGGGTTGGTGTATACGCTTGGACGGATGCTTTCCTACGCGATTTTGGGTTGGATAATTATAAGTTCTTTTTTAAGCGTGCCCCAGGTTGCTCAGTTTTTACAGAGATATATGAGTAAGGCATTGGGGCCGTTTTTAATTCTTACGGGCCTGATTTTACTGAAAATAATCGCTATCCGCCTGCCGGAAATTTCGCTTTCGCAAAAACATTATCATAAGCTTGCAGCGTCGGGTGCGCCAGGCGCTTTTTTACTTGGTTTGATTTTTGCTTTAGCTTTTTGTCCGGTTTCAGCGGCATTATTTTTTGGCAGCCTTATTCCTTTAGCGATTAACAGTAAGAGCGGTATTATCCTGCCGTTTATTTACGGAATTGGCACGGGGCTGCCGGTTCTTGCGTTTGCTGTTGCTATTGCTTTAGGAGTGACAACTTTGAGCCGTTGGTTCCAGAGAATAAAGCGGATTGAATATTATACCCGTATAGCCACAGGGGTTGTATTCATCGTAGTTGGTTTGTATTACGTGAAAATATATATATTAAAATAGGGGGTAAGTATGGCCGCAACCAGAAACAGTGTAAAACTTCCGTTTTTTGAAAGGTATCTTACTCTTTGGGTGATTTTTTGTATTATTGCCGGTGTAATTATCGGAAAAATATTTCCAGCAGGAGTAAATTTTTTAAGTAAATTGGAGGTATCGAGTGTGAATATTCCGGTTGCCATTCTTATTTGGTTAATGATCTATCCGATGATGGTGCAAATTGACTTCTCTAGTATTATAAAAGCAGGGAAAAAACCTAAGGGATTATTCGTGACTTTAGTGGTAAATTGGTTGATTAAGCCGTTTAGTATGGCAATATTTGCGGCGATATTTTTAAAATACGTATTCGCTGCTTTTATCAGCCCGGCTTTGGCTAAAGAATATATCGCTGGCGCGATACTCTTGGGAGCCGCTCCTTGCACAGCGATGGTTTTTGTTTGGAGCTATTTAACTAAAGGTGATCCTGCTTACACTTTGGTCCAGGTAGCCGTAAATGACTTGGTAATATTAGTTGCTTTTGTGCCTATTGTCAAATTTCTGCTTGGTGTAAATCAAATCGTTGTTCCTTATGATACATTAATTTATTCTACAATCTTTTTTGTGGTTATACCGCTTGCGTTTGGATATGTTTCCAGAGTGTATTTGTTGAAACTAAAAGGCAGGGAGTGGTTTGAAAATGTATTTCTAAAAATGCTTAAACCAGTAACAATTTTTGGGTTGTTGTTGACTTTAATCATCCTTTTTGCTTTTCAAGGCAATATTATACTTGGCAATCCGCTGCATATATTATTGATTGCCGTGCCTTT